>JAFLBT010000250.1 GCA_017302935.1 Flavobacteriales bacterium
AACTCCATCTACGACAGTATACCCATCTAAACAATTAGAACATTTCCAAGTGGTTCCATCTTTTAGTGAAGTTTTACAATTGGGAACGATCGAATTGCATAGTCCATTTGTGAGAGTGTAGCCAGCCTAACAAGCAGTACATTCGCCTCCTACTTGTATGATTTGAGTCTGACAGCCATTAATTTTTACGATGCATTTTGAAAAATCAGATGTCAAAATATAGTTTTAATTACATACCTCGCAAGTATTGACTGCCACTCCATATTTTGAACAAAATTAGATGGGATAGTAACTGCACTTACTTATGTATGCTTCTTAGGTTGCCAAAAGCTATTTAGTGCACCACCATCCTGCATTTACCAAACATTTATTTGAACAACCATTATCGTCAATTTGGTCACCATCATCGCAGGTTTCGTGGGATTAAATCTTCCCGTTCATATTGCATTTCAACTTGCAGACTGATGGGCCTTTGGTAACGGGGTCTGTTGTACATTCGTACAGGGATTAGATCTGGCATGTAGGACTACATCCATCACCCGACTAAATGTTCTTATCGTCGCAAGCCTAGTTCTCAACGAGTATTCCGTCTCCGCATAGCCCTTTGCAGACCAAAATTCCATTTTCGTAAGATTAATACAACCCTGCTGGACATAAATTAGGGTCTCCGCTTAATAAAATAAAAATTACCTTATACTTGTGCCAGAAATGGTTAAAGTTGGCTCTACTTTGAAGATTAACAGCAAAGCAGTCAATGTAATGACAAACTTGAATCTTTAGTTCATATTAGCTTAAATTCTAAAAATATTATACAATCAATCATGCAGTAGATAGATTTAAATGTACTTTTGAATATCTGTTTCATACTGAGGTCTATGTTTTTAGAGCATGAAAATAACAAAAAAAGATGAATTTTTAGTAACTGATTTTTTAGAATAGAATTTTATGGATAAAGTTAGATAATTCGCAAAACAATCTGATATCAACACAAAACAATCTGATATCGACATTAAAATATTTTATAACAATTAGTCCTTTATTATCTCTTATTAAATAAAATATAGAGAGGAAAATATTTCTGGGAACAGGAAAAACTCTAATTTTAACAATTCAATTTTCAATTCTCAAAAAATCAAAAACAAAAATTTATTTTTGGGAATAAGAAAAATAGACTTTCCTTTTATTCTACTCTTTCATTAGGTGGTAATCTTTGCTACAAAATTTTTTATTTAATACTTTTTGAAATATCTGAGTATGCTAATTTTTCCACTTTTTTGAAAACTAGTCTAGTTTTTTAGATATTCATTTCTATTCATTAGAACTATCAAATTTTAAGTTAATAAATCATGATTAAGAAATAAAATTTTATTTTTCTTCAATTTTCACCTTTTACTTTTCTTTATTTTTAAAAGGAAATTCTAAATTTGAAAAATGAACTAAATAGAATAAAAGCCATACGTAGTTGTTTTAAAACCGGAAACCATCAAATGTATTATAAAATCAAAGCCATAACTATTTCTACACTCAACTTATTTTGAAAAATTTCAAACTTTCACCAATCGAAGCAAGGAATGTTTGGGACAACAAAATGAGAAATAAGCTCAAAACTTGTCTCAATTTATGATTGGAATAGAAGATAAACGCCATTTTGGCGGAAATAAATTTTAATTGCCTTTATATATGCATTTTTCATATTGATAAATGGGAAATATTAATAAAAGAAACTTATATTCAGAAAGTTCTAAAATTAATTATTATCAAGTATAAAACGGTTCTTTCATTACTTTGCAAGGTATAAATCTCTTAACTGATAAAATTTGACTATCATCATTTTATTTCTCGATATCATTCTTAAATATGTTATTATTAACATAAATAATATTCAAAAAATTTCTAAGCTTATGAAGTATGAAAATGCGATTTTTGTGATATTTGATATGCACTATTTGTATTAAATTTGTTTGAAATGCATTTTCCAAACTGATGATATTTATAATTTGATATTTATCTGAAAATTTATTTAAAATTATGTCGACAAGGATGAGATTTTTATTAAAAATATTGAAGGTAAATATTAGGTATTTTTTTTAATTTGTTGTACAGCTGAGTTAACTAATTTTAAGGTTGTGAGGAATTGACATCAAATTCACATAAAATTTAAACTGCTCCTTCTCTCATGCTCCATCCATGCAAAACATTTATTTAAAATTATTGATAAATAATATTCATCTTTGCACTTCACGTATTTTGTTTGTATTCGAAATTGTTTTGAATTTCTTAATTTCATAGTTATCCATCGAACCAATTTTATAATTCCTCTCCAAAGCTTTGAGGGAATTCCTCCCTCATCTTATCCAATTGTTGCCTTAGTCCTTAGCATATGTTGCATAATCAAGTATGATATGAGTAAGATAATTCGATAAATCTAATTTTTCAACTTTTAGATCCGACGAGTTCTTAAAGAATTCAATAAAAGAATTTGAATCAAAAAATGTTTAATACAATTATGTTGCTAAAGAAATGGGGCATGAAATGCAAGGAGAGAAATAAATTAAA
>JAFLBT010000251.1 GCA_017302935.1 Flavobacteriales bacterium
TGATTTAATCTAACTATCGCTTCCTGGCTGACCGGCACGCGGCTTGGTTCTTGAAATTTTCAAACATTTTGAAAGGTTTTCGCTTCGGGTTGCTACACGTGCCGGCACCAGAAGCTAGGCGTTAGATATTTTATGATAAATCTTTTTTGCATCCTTATTTTTCAATCCATTTCTTACTTCAACCCGGTGAAGGTTGATACCATTGAAATCACAAAAGAAAAAATTGATCGTGATAATTACCTTCATTTCATTGCTGATAGTTTACATAAAGTTAAATCTGATCCATATCAAGGAATGGCTCTAAATAGATTAAAGAAAGATATAAAAGATGCGGTTGATTATTATGATTTTCCAGAATTGGATTTGTATTCAACTTCCTATCCCGGCGATTGTAGTTGGTATTGTGCTGGAAAAGTAAAAGTGAAAAAGGCATCTAGCACTTTGGAAAATCAGAAGGATTCAAATTATGACGCCGAAAATGTTATTGATGGAAGCTTAAAAACAGCCTGGATTGAGGGAAAATCATATTATGGTGAAGGTGAAACTTTAGAACTTTTGGTTAGTGATACTTCAATTGATGAAATCATCATTTATGGCGGGTATCTTAAGTCAAAGGATTTATGGCGTTTAAATTCCAGACCGAAAGAATTACTATTATCAATAAACGACAAAGAAATTGGTATTTTGTGTTTTAAAGATATTTGTGGTAAACAGAGTTTTTCATTTCCAAAATATTTAATAAATTCAAACGAAACGGTTCTTGTCCAATTGAAAGTTTTATCAGTTTATAAAGGTGATAAATATTCTGACACAGCCATTACTGAAATTGATTTTGATGGTCCAGATCATCATTAATTCTGTGCCAAATAAAATATCTAACTATCGCTTCCAGCTGATTTGCACGCGGCTTGGTTTTCGAAAGTTCAACACATTTTTTAAGTTTTTTTGGCTTCGGCGAGTTCACGTGCAAACAGCAGAAGCTAGGCGTTAGGTGCAAAAGTGCCAACTATTTTTTTCTGTTATTCTGACTTAGCAAATTTTCATAGCACAACTTTTGCAAAAATGAAGGTTATCAAAAACAATATTTCAGAACTGGTCGCAATGGACATATTTTATTAAAGAAAACCTTATATTTTTAAATAAACACTATAAAAGCAGTATGAACTCTAATATATTTGAATCAGAATATCTTTACTCAGTTGTTTTACCGAACAATTGGAGTGAATATGAATTGCAAGATGAGAATAACACAAATGGATTTTTTGACACCACTGATTGGACTGGAAACCTTAGAATAACACCTTTGAGTGTCCGAGTTAATAACCCGAAAGATTTTTTAAAAAAAGAAATCAAAGTAGAAACCTTAAGGGAGATAAACTGGGAAAACATTTATGGTATGCATTATTCAGAAGAATCAGGTAACTTTTTTATATACTACTGGTACTTAATTGAAAAACAAAGAATTTACATTTGTTCGTTTACAATCAATATTGAAAACAAACTAAGTTCCAAGAACATAAATGAATTAGAGAAAATTGAAAAAATACTTAAAACCTTGAAATCAAAATCATGAAAATACTACCGATTCAAAGCACCTAACTATCGCTTCCTGGCTGACCGGCACGCGGCTGGGTTCTTCAATTTTTCAAACATTTTGAAAGGTTTTTGGCTTCGGGTTGCTTCACGTGCCGGCACCAGAAGCTAGGCGTTAGGTAAAATATGGTACAGGTTTAAATTTGCATTTTCTATATCAGGTTATTTAAGCACAACATGCTCATATGAGAACGTTAGCCACCATTATAAAACAACAATGAAACACCTATTTACATTATTAGTTTTAACTTTTATTCTTGGGTGTAACAACCCAGACAAACGTAGCAACGATACGACAACTTCGTTTTCACTACAAACGGGAGTCTGGTATTACAAAGGCTATATTGACACTACCATCTTAACTAAGAAAATCTATGACTACTCTTGGACTTGCGCAAGTTTTGCATATGAAATTACAATTGACAGTAATAATCCAGACAGTTGTTATTTCAAGGGTTATCATGAGGAGTCAATGCTACCATTGAAAAGAATAAATGATAAAACATATCATGTTGGAGACAACTCTCGTCAATATTGGATTTTGACTTTGGACAATAATTCAGAAATGACAATGAAGGAATACAGAGACAAATCATTCAGTCAGACAGCCGATCCTCATTCGTATTCTTTTGAGAAAAAGAAGGAAACGATTAATGACCTCAAAAAATATTTTGTAAAGAATATTTTATCGGGTGTTTATCGTGACAGTTTGAGAGAAATAACATTAACCGACAATTATGAAATTATTGGGCTTGACTCACTTTCCTCTTTTGATATTGAACTTGACTTTTGGGAAATGGTTCCTGGAATGGACTTAATTTACTTAAAAAGCAAAAATGATAATGTAGTTCGCTATAATTGGACATTCAACAATAATGAACTAACACTAAAAAACGTTCACGACATTTATAAAGACGGTGATTGGGACGGTGGCATTGCCGACACTATTGTCTACAA
>JAFLBT010000252.1 GCA_017302935.1 Flavobacteriales bacterium
TTCCTTTCATAAAAAACTAACTGTTTTTTAAGGATTGTGTTTTATAAAATCGTATTAAACCATTACCAATCAAAAACATAAAGAAGAAGAAGAGAGGTAATACAAATTTCATTTTTCCACTTGTTCCTTTAGTTTCTTTTTGGTTAATAATTACACTAATATCACGAACAACTTTATTCAAATTAACCAAATCTAAACGTAATGAGCCTTGTTCTCTAATCAATAAATCTTTTGTTTTAATAATTTCATTTAATTGAGTATTCTCATTAAAATAGACCAATTTGTCCCCTTGATTATTATTCATTTTGTTTTTAAACTGATTCAAAACACCATTTATTTGAGTGATAATAGAATCGTTTTCTTTCATTTTTACTTGAATATTTTGCACATATTCTTTTTGAATTTCTTTAAAATAGACAGAACTATTTAAAAAGTTCAGAATTGGTTCTACAGTATTTTCATTTGAAGATAATTTTGATGTAGAATAGGATAGTGTATGAAAGGGATAATTTTTACTTGTCGTTTTTTCTTCAATAATTTTATCAATATTTCCATCTTCGGCCATTAATTTTAATAAATCAAAATTCTCCGTTTTGTTATCTACGAATTTATACACATCAATTATCGGTTCAATTTTAATTTTTCCTAGTTTTTTTGGCTCTTTTATACCTATTTCTTTTAAAAATAAGGTATCATTTTCATTAATTTTTGATTGAAGTAAATCAATTTGAGCATAAACATAATCCGTACTCCCAAAATTGGGCATAATAATCATTTGATGGTTATACGTTTTCACTTTTTTATCCAAATAAAATCCAATTCCGGCTCCAATAATAAAAATAGCCAATAGTATCAGGCTATTTCTTTTTAAAAACAATAAAAACTTGAAAATTCTAGTCAAAAAACCTTCATACAATCCGTTAACTTTTTGGGCAATTTGCGTTAAGTCAATCTCTTGATTTTCAGAATTAATGGGCGAGTTTGAGCTCATAAAAGATTAGTTAGAATTAAAAATTTGTTCAATTATTTTAATCGTAATTAAATACGTCGGTTTCACACCGGTTGTTCCAAGTCCACCTGAAGCTAAGGTGCTTCCGGTTTCTAATGGGTTATCCGAAGCGTAATAGGCATAACGCACTTTTACATTTTCTGGTATGCTTTTTCTAATTTTAGAAGCAGATTGAATGGCTTTTTGATAATATGCTCCTTCCATTTCAAGTCCAATCACTCCCCACGTTGATTCATGGAAAAACTTCAATAAATCTTTGTTTTGCAAGGAAGTTCCTAAAACTGTCACCATTGGACCGGCATACACCGGAATATCATTACCCATTAACATAGCTGCGGTTAACTCATTTTCAAACGGATAATTATCACCCGTACCTTCGTTAATGTGTGCCGACGGAATCATAATATCGCCTTTTCCACCCTGCAAAATTCCTGCTTTCCCCATTATAGAAACCGATTCTACATTTAAAAACGTTTGTTTCACTTTACCTTCTTTATAAGGTTTTAATAATTCATCGATGGTTTCATACGCCTGTTCGCCAAAAGCATAATCCATGACAATCAACACCGGTTTTTGACCCTTGAAAGTTGCTTTAGAAAAATTAGTTTTCGCAAAATCAATTTTAGAAGTATCAAAAATTTGAACATCTATGTTCGTTCCGGAAGTGTCTAACAAAGAAATCATACCGTTTTTTAGAGCAAATTCTTCCACTTTATTGCGTAAATCATTTGCTCCCGATTTACTTAATTCTTCATAAATAAAGAAATCCGGTTTATCTTTAAACTTTGTTTTTAAAACCTGCGTAGCAAAAATTGAATTCATAACACTGTGCATATTGGCACTAATAATATGAATTGGTCTATCTAATAAACCTTTTTCCTTCAACACGTCTTTAATTCGAGTAGCCCAAATTTCACCATGAATATGATGTCCTAATCGTTCTCTCAAAATCGGACTAAATGTTATGGTTCGTTTATTATTGTCAATTACTTCTTCAATAGCTAATTTCCCTAACCAATAAACGATGTGTAAAAAACGATCCGGTTTTTCAGTTGTTCCAAAAGAATCATAAATCTCTAAAATCTCAGAAAAACTTCTCCCTAAAACATTTGATGCGTGAGAAATAGCTTTTTCTTTATCAATTTGTGATAACTTTTTACTTTGTAAAACATAGTGTTCTACTTTTTTCCAATCGCGAGTGACTTCAAGTTGATTTTCGTCTAATAAAACTCTGTCTTTAATTTTATGTGACTCAATGAAAATAAACGTCAAATGCGTCAAAATATCATAAATATCCGAGCGTCCGCGTGTAATTTCAACATTCATTTGCTCTTCATCGATGCGGTAGCAATTGCGTCTTCTTTTCGGTGGAACAATCGCTTGAAAATGCGATTTTGAATACCCTTCGTCTGATGTTAAATTGATGTATCTACATTCTTCAATTCCAACCGGAAGACGTTCAATCACATACAATAATCCGTTTAATTCTACTTTTTCTTCAGCAATTGAACCAT
>JAFLBT010000253.1 GCA_017302935.1 Flavobacteriales bacterium
TCTGTACGATGATAAAGAAGTAGTTGGGATTAAATCCGGATTGGGTTTGCATTTAATTCGCGACTTAGCAAAAGCGATTGATTGTGAGATTACGGTAGATTCAAAATTAGGAGAAGGAACGACTTTCACACTAAAATTATAGAGATTCTGAAAAAAAGGCCTGATTTTCATCAGACCTTCAATTTATTTTTATTGAAAATTACAACAACGCGTCAATTGCATCAGTGTAATTTTTCTTTGGAGCCACACCAACTTGTCTTCCTACTACTTCTCCGTTTTGAAAAACCAATACGGTTGGAATATTTCTCACACCATATTTGGCAGCAAATTCTTGGTTGGCATCTACGTCCACTTTTCCAACTACTGCTTTTCCTTCATATTCTGTTGCGATTTCATCGATAACCGGTCCAACCATTCTACAAGGTCCGCACCATGCTGCCCAAAAATCTACTACTACCGGTTTGTCTGATTGTAATACTACTTCTTCAAAAGTAGCATCTGTTATTGCTAATGCCATATATTTTTTGTTTTAGGTTTAACTTTGATTCAAATTTTATGATGCAAATTTAAAAATTTAAAACTTAAAGTCGTGTTAATTGAAAATTAGTTTTGATTATGAATGTATTGGTGGAATTGATACTTAATTCAACCTAAAATCCACTTTCAAATTCTCTAATTCACTCAACAATTCATTCGAGATTTTTACTTTCAGTTTTCTGCTGGGCATGGCTAATTTATTCAAAACCCTAACCTCTTCACTCGGTTCATCCACTTCTAGTTCCATTTCTTCCATTGATTCCTCATCGGTTTCTTCTGCATCAACAGGAACTAATTCAACAGGTTTGATGGTTGCTGCTTTTTTGACCCTTTCTATTTCCAGCACTTCAAACGTAACGGTATTCTCTCCTTGATAGGTTTTAAACACTTCATTCAATCCGGTAATAAAATGCTGGTGCAACTCTTTTATATCAATTAAAATGGTCAATTTTTTAGCAAATTGTGGCAAAACGTCGGCCAATAATTTAGCTTCTGTAAACTGAATTCTCGGATCAGATTTTTTTCCGGTTTCACGATTTACCCAGCCTTCTTTGACCAAAACTTTGAAATAAACAAATTGATTTTGAATCAAAAAATGACGGAATTTCAAATACTCTTCATCAAAAATGCGGAACTCAAAACTTTCTTCATATCCTTCTAATACAAAGGTTGCCCAACCCTTCCCATTTTTAGCTGTTCGATGTTGAATATTGGTCACAATTCCGGCAAAAGAAAGTGTTTTACTCACATAAAGTTCCAACTGTTTTAAGGCTTCTAGCTTGGTATTGCAAAAATATTTCATCTCAAAACGGAAATCATCCAACGGATGCCCTGAAATATAAATTCCTACCACCTCTTTTTCTTTGGCCAATTTTTCCATTGTATTCCATTCCTCACATGGCGGCAAAACCGGCTCGGCAATTTGCACATCGCTAGCTTCTCCAAACAAACTCACTTGCGATGAATTTTCGTTTTCCTGAAATTTTGCCCCATATCGAATGGCTTTTTCCAAAAATGTAATTCCTTCTCCTTCAATGTGAAAATATTGTGCTCGATGCGTATTCGAAAAACAATCAAATCCTCCGGCTAAAGCTAAACTTTCAAAAGCTTTTTTATTGGCAGCTCTTAAATCTATTTTTTTGGCTAAATCAAAAATCGATTTATAAGGAGCATCTTTTCGGTTTTCAACAATCGTATCAACGGCATTTGCTCCAACCCCTTTTACAGCTCCCATTCCAAAACGTATCGCATAATCGTTGTTTACCGTAAATTTATAATAGGATTCATTCACATCCGGACCGAGTACTTTCAGGCCCATTCGTTTACATTCTTCCATAAAAAAGGAAACCTGCTTGATGTCATTCATGTTATTGGAAAGTACCGCCGCCATATATTCTGCCGGATAATGAGCTTTTAAATACGCTGTTTGATAGGCAATCCAAGCATAACAAGTAGAATGTGATTTGTTAAAGGCATAACTCGCAAAAGCTTCCCAGTCTTTCCAAATTTTCTCCAAAACGGTAGCATCATGCCCTTTTGCAGCCGCTTGTTCTACAAATTTCGGCTTCATTTTGTCGAGTACATCTTTTTGTTTTTTCCCCATCGCTTTACGCAAAACGTCTGCCTCACCTTTAGTAAATCCGGCCAACGATTGCGACAAAAGCATTACTTGCTCTTGATAAACAGTAATTCCGTACGTTTCACTCAAATATTCCGCACAAGCATCTAAATCGTAAACAATGGGTTCTTCTCCGTTTTTTCTTCGAACGAAAGACGGAATATATTCCAATGGCCCTGGACGATAGAGAGCATTCATCGCAATCAAATCGCCAAAAACTGTCGGTTTTAAATCGCGAAGGTATTTTTGCATTCCGGGCGACTCATATTGAAATATCCCAACCGTTTCCCCTCTTTGAAATAATTCATACGTTTTCTCATCATCAATCGGAAATTGATCGGGATTGAGTTCGATTC
>JAFLBT010000026.1 GCA_017302935.1 Flavobacteriales bacterium
CGGAAAAAACTGAAATTGATTTTGTTACTTTTGATTGTTTATTAAAAAAATAAATATAGTCTATGTTCAATTTTATAAGGTTAATTCATACATTTTTTATATTTTTGAAATTATAAAAATATATGATGAATGGAAAATAATGAATTAACTTATGAAATAAGAAGTGCTATATTCGAAGTATTCAAAGAACTGGGGCCGGGTCTGTTAGAAAGTATTTACGAAGCCGCATTATGTTATGAATTGGAAGAAAGAGGATTTGATATTAAATGTCAACTTAACTTGCCGGTAAAGTATAAAAGTAAAGATTTAGGTTTAGAATATCGATTAGATGTATTAGTAAATGATAGCATTATCATTGAAATAAAATCAGTTGAAGAAGTAAAAAATGTGCATAAAAAACAACTTTTAACTTATTTGAAATTAACAAACAAAAAATTAGGTCTTTTGGTTAACTTCAATGCTGATTATCTAAAAGATAAAGAAAGTATCATTAGAATTATTAATTAGAAACAAAAGATTCACAAAACGTTTTCTGTGTTTTCCGTGTTTTCTGTGAGAAAAAGAAATGTCATCACACCACATCGTAAAAGACGATCAAGAACCCGCTTTAATCATTGCCAACGGAGCTTCCTGTAGTGAAGAACTTCTTGGGCAATTATTAGAATGGTCGCCCATTGTTATTGTATTAGATTCAGCGATAAGTCGTGTGATGGAATTAGGAATCAAAATTGATGTGTTATTAGGCGATTTTGACAGAGATTTTGATGCAAATTATTACAAAGAAATTCAATATCCGCTTGAAATTGTTCATACTCCAGACCAAAACAAAACCGATTTAGAAAAAGCTTTTGATTATTTAGTCGAACGGAACATTCCCGCTGTAAACGTGATTTGGGCAACCGGAAAAAGAGCCGATCACACCATTACCAATATCACTTCCATCGTAAAGTTTAGAGACAAATTGAAAATTGTTTTGTTTGATGACCATTCTAAAATCTTTCTTCTACCCAAAAAATATGAAAAATGGTATCCTAAAAATACGGTTATTTCATTAATTCCGATTGGAGCGGTTCATGGCATTCATTCTCAAAATTTATTTTATCCGTTAGCTAACGATTCCCTCACAATTGGCTACCGAACCGGAAGTAGTAATCACGTTACAGAAGATGGAATCATCAAAATTGAACATGAAGAAGGTGATTTAATTTTAATGGAATGTTGGGATTAAAAACTTGAATTTAATTAAAATTTGTGTAAATTTATATTTTACACATATTACACTTTGAAAAATAATCCAAAAAGCGAAAAATCATCATTACATCCTCGAAACAAACACCGTTCTCGTTATGAATTTGATGTTTTATTACATAAAACTCCCGAATTAAAAACGTTTATTTATACCAACGAACACGGAATTGAAACCATCGATTTCAGTAATCCGTTAGCTGTAAAAACGTTAAACAAAGCATTACTTAAAACCTATTACGGTATTTTAGATTGGGATTTACCGGAAGACTATCTTTGTCCGCCCATTCCAGGAAGAGCAGATTACATTCATTATATAGCGGATTTATTGGCAGAAGTCAATCAGAATAGCATTCCAACCGGAAATAACATTATGGGTTTAGATATTGGCGTTGGTGCCAATTGCATTTACCCCATTTTAGGAAATGCCGAATATGATTGGAGTTTTGTGGCGACCGATATCGATGTAACTGCACTTGAAAATTGTGTCGCGATTATTGAAAAAAATCCACATTTAAACGATGTAATTAGTTTACAACAACAAGTAAATGCTCGATTTATTTTTAAAGACATTATTCAGCCCGAAGATCAATTTGCGTTTACCATTTGCAACCCACCTTTTCATGATTCAAAAGAAGAAGCTGCCAAAGGTGCTGCTCGAAAAGTATCTAATTTAACGCAACAAAAAGCAGTTAATCCGATACTAAATTTCGGCGGACAAAACAACGAACTTTGGTGCGAAGGTGGCGAACTCGCTTTTATCACCCAAATGATTTTTGAAAGTGTAAAATATCCGAAACAATGTTTCTGGTTTACCACATTAGTTTCCAAAAAAGATCATCTCAAAAGCATTTACAAAACCCTCAATAAAGTGGAAGCTGCCTCCATTAAAACCATTGAAATGAATCAAGGTCAAAAAATCAGTCGTTTGGTTGCGTGGACGTTTTTAAGTGAAAAACAACAGAAAGACTGGAAGTTTACCGCAGAATAAAACAAAACGTTTTTTTCGTAACTTTGTAAAAAGAGTTGAATTATGAGCACAGCTGAATTGAAAAATAGTTTGATTACGCATATAAATCAAATTAATGATGAATTCCCTTTAAATGCATTGAGAACAATAATTGAAAGTAAATCACACTCAACAACCAATACTTACCTTGAAGAATACAATAATGAACTTCTAATTGCAGAAGAAGAAATTGAAAAAGGAAATTATTTTTCTCATCAAGAAGTGAAAGATAGAATGAAGCAATGGAAAAAGAATTAAAAATTTTAGCGAAACAAACCTCAGTAACTCAGCAACTCAGCTCCTTAGAACCTCAGCCCCTCTAAAATGAAATTCCAAGTCATCTCAGAATACCAACCCACCGGCGATCAACCACAAGCTATTGACAAATTAGCGAATGGAATCCTAAATGGCGAAAAATACCAAACCCTTTTAGGTGTCACCGGTTCCGGAAAGACATTTACTGTTGCCAATGTGATTGAAAAAGTAGAAAAACCAACGCTTGTTTTAGCCCACAACAAAACACTTGCCGCTCAATTATATTCCGAATTCAAGCAATTTTTCCCGAATAATTCTGTGCAGTATTTTGTTTCGTATTATGATTATTATCAACCGGAAGCGTATATTCCGGTAACGGGAACGTATATCGAAAAAGATTTATCCATTAATGATGAATTGGAAAAACTACGTCTCAGCACCACTTCTGCCCTACTTTCAGGTCGCAGAGATGTGTTGGTCGTAGCTTCTGTTTCGTGTTTGTATGGTATCGGAAATCCGGTGGAATTTCAAAAAAATGTCATTTCCATTGACCGCGGACAAATCATTTCGCGAACGAAATTATTGCATCGTTTAGTACAAAGTTTATATTCCAGAACGGAAGCAGAGTTTACTCCCGGCACTTTCCGCATCAAAGGCGATACGGTGGAAATTTTCCCAAGTTATGCTGATGAACCGTTTCGCATTCATTTCTTTGGCGATGAAATTGAAGAAATCGAAGCCTTTGATGTCAAAACCACAAAAGTAATTGAACGCTATTCCAAACTCAATATTTATCCGGCGAATATGTTTGTGACTTCTCCTGATGTCTTGCAAAATGCCATTTGGGAAATCCAACAAGACTTAGTCAAACAAGTGGATTATTTCAAAGAAATCGGTAAACATTTAGAAGCCAAACGCTTGGAAGAACGCACCAATTTCGATTTAGAAATGATTCGCGAGTTGGGCTATTGTTCAGGTATTGAAAACTATTCTCGTTATTTGGATGGTCGCCAACCCGGCACACGACCGTTCTGTTTGTTGGATTATTTTCCGGATGATTTTTTAATGGTGGTCGATGAAAGTCACGTGACCATTTCACAAGTACATGCCATGTATGGTGGCGACCGAAGCCGAAAAGAAAATCTCGTTGAATTCGGATTCCGACTTCCGGCGGCAATGGACAACCGTCCGTTAAAGTTTGAAGAATTTGAAGCCTTGCAAAACCAAGTGGTTTACGTTTCCGCCACTCCGGCCGATTACGAATTACAAAAAAGCGAAGGCATTTATGTGGAACAAGTCATTCGCCCTACGGGATTATTAGATCCAATCATCGAAATCCGTCCGAGTTTAAACCAAATTGACGATTTAATCGAAGAAATTCAACTCCGTTGCGAAGCCGACGAACGTGTTTTAGTCACCACATTAACCAAACGCATGGCGGAGGAATTGACCAAATATTTAACCAAAGTTTCCATTCGTTGTCGCTATATTCACTCCGATGTGGATACGTTGGAACGCGTAGAAATCATGCAAGATTTACGCAAAGGTTTATTTGATGTGTTGATTGGGGTAAACTTACTCCGTGAAGGACTGGATTTACCGGAAGTTTCGCTCGTTGCCATTCTCGATGCCGACAAAGAAGGTTTCCTTCGCAGTCATCGTTCGTTGACCCAAACCGTAGGTAGGGCCGCCCGAAACGTGAACGGAAAAGCCATTATGTATGCTGATAAAATCACGGCTTCCATGCAAAAAACCATCGACGAAACCAATTATCGTCGCGAAAAACAAATTGCCTACAACACCAAACACAATTTGCAACCCAAAGCGTTGAACAAAAGTTTAAACAATGCTTTGAGCAACAATTCTGTTTCTACCCAATACT
Source organism: Flavobacteriales bacterium (assembly GCA_017302935.1). Classification (GTDB taxonomy): domain Bacteria; phylum Bacteroidota; class Bacteroidia; order Flavobacteriales; family Flavobacteriaceae; genus Flavobacterium. The sequence goes on from JAFLBT010000026.1 coordinate 4,392, forward strand.
ACGAAGACAAAGTCTTAAAAGCCGCCGAACCCGAAAGTTTGTACCTCACCAAACCCGAAATCGAGAAGAAAATCCGCGACCTCCGAAAAATGATGGAAAAAGCCGCCAAAGAACTCAACTTTATTGACGCAGCCAAATTGCGTGATGAAATCAAAAGTTGGCAGGAGAAGATGTAATTTTTTTAGAAGCTATTCCAGCTTTTCGCTGCAAGCTTTTGCTCAAAAACCTTTTTTTCTAAGGTCCGGCAGGGGCTTCCGGTGGTCGCCCTGCCAAACCAAGAAAAAATAGGTTTTCTTCACCAAAGGCTTTCCGCTGCAATCGGGGCTGGGAGATTGTGTAAATAAGAAATTTATTGAAACATAGAAGTTTTTTGTATTTTAGTAAAATAAACATAGGCTTTAAATTGATGGTACACAACCAAAATTGTGTGTTTAACTAATACTTTTTAACGGGTATTTAAGAGTTATGAGCAATTTTTCCTATTGAAGAACTTTAATTATGAAAAAAATATTTCTGTCACATGCAACCGAAGACAAGCCGTTAGTTGAGCATATATACAACAAACTTAAAGAAAAATATCCTGAAATAGAACCGTGGCTAGATAAATTTGAGATTGTTGGTGGAAGCAGTTTAATAGATAAAATTGGAAGTGGAATTGAGTCAAGTGAAAAATTCGTTATTTTTCTTTCAGATGTTTCAATTCAGAAACCCTGGGTTAATAAAGAATTAAAAAAAGCAATCATGGAAGAAGTAAAAAGAGGCAACTCAAACTTCATCATTCCTGTTTTAATCAACAACATCATTAAAGTGCCTGCTTTTCTTGAAGAAAAATTTTATATCGAAGTTAGCAAATACACAGAGGTAGAATTAATTAATGCCATTTTTTATGCAATTGATGACAAGATGCCAAATCAAAAAGGTGAAACTATCAACAATTTATCTGTAAACCATGGTGTTCATCGAAGTGGACAAATAGTAGAATTTAAAGCGAGATATTGGGCTGAACCAATTAGTTTTGAAGTTACTTTTGACAAACCATTTAAAAGAGTAATAAGAGGTTTTCAACAATCTCCAAACACTTTTAGTGCAACTTTTGCAGAGGAAAAAACTGAAGTAACTTATAAAATATGCATCTCATCTCAAAAAATAGTATCTGATAATTTTTTCTTCCTTTATTTTGTTTTTGATGGAGAAATTGGAAAAATTACAAACATTCGAAAATGGATAGACGGACCATCAAAACCTATGGCAGTTATAACAGAAGTTAGAGGTACGCAAAAAAAGTCATAACATTGTTTTGGCCCTGCTCCCGCACGAATCCCTTCGTGTGGCATTTTAAATAAATCACTATTCTTACCTCGCAAATTTTTTTAAAAATTAAAAAATCTCGCAAAGCCGCAAAGTCGCAAATTTTAAAACTTTTCCTTTGCGTCTCTGCGTCTTTGCGAGAAAAATATTAAATTAAAAAACATGAAAACCCCAGCTCACCTAAGTCTTCCATGATAGCATGCTGCTCTGCGAATGTCTCTGACCCAGCTCACCTAAGTCTTCTTTGATAGCACGAAGCTCTGCGAACGTCTGTGACTTCGCAGCAAAAAAACATCCGCAACTGAACGAATTTCTTAACTTTACAAAAAACTTATATGACTTATATGGTTTAAAATAAAAAAACATGAAAACCTCCCACCAACCCCCCGCTCCCGCACGAATCCCTTCGTGTGGCATTTCAAATAAATCACTATACTTACCTCACAAATTCATTTAATAAAATTAAAAAATCTCGCAAAGTCGCAAAGCCGCAAATTTTAAATCTTTTCCTTTGCGTCTCTGATCCCGAATTTTCGGGATTGCGAGAAAAAAATTAAATTAGTAGCGAGAAATAAAAAAACATGAAAACCTCCCACCAACTCGCCACCCGCTTTCGCGAAGTCATTTTAAACGGCACATGGATTGCCAACACCAATTTTAAAGATCAATTGGAAAATACGAATTGGGAAATGGTTACTCAAAAAATTAGTAACCTCAACACCATTGCCCTTTTAGCCCAACACATTCATTATTACATTAACGGAATCAATCAGGTGTTTGCCGGTGGCACATTGGATATTAAAGACAAATACAGTTTTGACTTTCCTCCCATTACTAATCAGGAACAATGGGAAGCTTTTTTACAACGGTTTTGGAAGGATGCCGAAACATTCGCTCAACACGTTGAACAACTTAGCGAAGAACAATTAAATGCCGATTTTACCAATCCAAATTATGGTAGTTATTATCGAAACATCAATGGCATGATTGAACACAGTTATTATCATTTGGGACAAATTGCGTTGATTAAAAAGATGCTTTTAAGTTAATTGACAATTAGTTTAATCGTTTCCTCTTTGAAAGTTGTTTTTACTTTTAGAAAATATAATCCTTTTGCAACACGAGCACCATTATCGGAAGTCAAATTCCATTCAAATTGATTATTAATGTTGTTTTGTGTTTTTAACGTAGTGATCAAACGCCCTAAACTATCATAAATAGTGTATTCTCCATTTGATAATGTACTCTCTTGTAGTTGTATAAAAAATTTGTCACTAGTTGGATTGGGATATACCGTTACAATTGAATTCGAATGCTGAATAGGATTTTGAACAGACAAAACTTCACTATTTACAGTTAATACTGCTATGCCTCTCCCCAGACAACTGATCCATAATTCATAACCATTTTCAATAGTTCGAACTTCAATATCTTTTATATTACTATTAGGTAACATATTCCATGCGGGAAAACCACCCGGTGCTGATGGAAAGGTAAAAACCTCTGTTCCATTAAACGCTAATAAACCGGCAACTTCATTTGGAAATTCAGAATCATATAACATCCAAACTAAACCATCAGGTGATACAGTTAACGGCATCAGACCTTCACTTGGAAAAGGCCAGTTCAAACCATATGTCCATGATTGAAATTGTCCGGTAAGAGTATTATACTTAACCAAAGATGTATTTCCGCTAATTTCAGGCAAAACTGTAGTTGTCCAAATATTATTTTGATTATCCACTGCCAAACCACCAAAAAAACCATTACTTTCAGGAAAAGTTGTTTCATTTAAGGCAAAAGTTTCATTCCCATCAGTTCTAATTATTTCATAATCTGCTTTAGCCCAGATGGTTCCGGGTAAATTTGGATCTTTCATTATTTTATTACAAGACCCGGTTATTGGAAAGGTAGTCCACACTTGTGTTTCATTTGAATACAATCGATAAGAATAATACTCACCTAAACTCCATAATCGTCCAAAAGAATCTTCCACCAAACCTTTAGATGTGGTCAATTCATTCTCAATGGTACCATAATTTTCTCCATTCCATGAAAATATGCCACTGAAAGTAGGACTAAATACGATGGTTTGATTTGATTCTCTATAAGTAATGGCTGTTGCATTATCGGCATTAAACGGAAAATCATGACCTAATCCATAGGTGTAAGGATTAAATCCAGTCCATGAATTGCCATTAAACGCTTGTATTCCACCTACTCCGGTTCCTGCATTTCCGGTCATCCAAATGGTTTGATTTTCACCGAGTGCAATATCTTCTACAAAATAATCAATTTGAGCAGTATTCGTTAATCGATATCGTTTCCAAACTCCTGTTTCTACCTCTCTTTTTGCCGCTCCTTCCAAACCACAAACCCAAACATTTCCTTCCTGATCAATGTCAATTGATGTATTAAAACTACCTTGTCTCCAAATACCGTAATTTAGCCAGTTTTCTCCATCAAACCGCCACACTTCACCTGTTGCTGTGACAAGTAAAGCCTGTTTATCTCCAAAGGCTTTAAAAGCATCAATATAAAATGATATATTCTCATATGGATGTATGGGATAAATCCATTGACCATCAATCGTTTGATACTCCAATGTTACAAATGCACCATTTGCAGCCAATCGTAAGGCCCAAAAATTTCCTTCCTCATCCACACAATCTTTTCCGGGCAAACCTGCTATGTCGCCTACTTGAGTAGGAGTAAAAGTTTCAACTTCATTTGTTGAACTAGAATATCGTTTCACATCGCCAAAATAACTATCAGCAGACCAAACATAATATTCATCATTGGTTAAAGGTTGAACGGTAACGTATTTTAAAGATGATCCCCAACTATTCCATGTCATTGTGTTTGGATGTAAACTCACTAATTGTTGGTTCGCAAACCAAATTTTACCATCAGAAGAAATATCTAAATCAGTAGAAGTGCCGGATAGAATAGAATTTTCTGAGTTAAATTCAATAATCGGATTGGAACTATTATCCTCATTATAAAAAATTGCACCATTCATTTTGGCCATCCAAAATTGATTTTGTTGATGCTTAACAATGTCAAATATTTGTATGTCGCCATTATCAAAGCCTCCCAAAGCTGGTATATCTACGTTTGAAAAATTTTGCCACCTATTTTGAGAAGTTATATATTTCGCAAAACCGCCTTCACCCCAATTGCCCGTATTTGCAGCTATAATCGGACTCCCATCAGAATCGATAAATAAAGCCGTTGCAATATCGCCTTGAATACCCGTATTACCGGGACGATAAAATTTCCATGAAAAACTATTTATTTGTTGCCCGTAATTAAAATAAATGACAAATAGTAGGATAACGATGATGTATTTTTTTTTCATTATTTTTTGAATTTAGTTGGCTGAATCTTTAACATTTAAAATTGAAGATTCCCTACTTTATTTAGAAATTACTTTTCAAAATTATAATTGAATTCAAAATTAATTGTAAATATTTTTAATAAATGTGACAAAAGTCACTTCTCATAAAACATATAAAAAATATATTTGCTCTTTTTCATGTTATGAATCGTTATACTTTCTTATTTATTTTTATTTATTTTTTCACTTTTAGTATTCACGCACAAGTTGGAATAGGTACTACTAATCCTAACGCAAGTGCTGCTCTAGAAATTTCATCTACATCATCCGGTTTACTAATTCCGAGAATGACGCAAGCTCAACGTTTAGCAATTGCCTCGCCAGCCAATGGATTATTAGTATATCAAACAGATAACACAATTGGCTTTTGGTACTATAACGGAAGTATATGGACTAGTTTAAATGCATCAAGTGGTTGGAATACTTCCGGTAATTCCGGTACTAACCCTTTGCTCCATTTTATGGGAACACTAGATAATAACGATGTGATTTTTAAACGATTTAATACTAGAGCCGGTATTTTAAATACCACCAATACAGCATTGGGATTAAATGCTTTAAACACCGCTAATAGTGGAACATACAACACTGCTATGGGAATTGAATCATTACGAACAAATACAACAGGAGGTTACAATGTGAGCCTAGGTTGGCGTTCAATGGAAGCAAATCAGTCAGGAAGTTTTAATTCCAGTGTTGGAAATCTAGCCTTAATGAGAAATGTAGATGGTTTCAGTAATGCAGCTTTTGGTGATTTAGCTCTAAGGGAAAACATAAATGGTTCACAAAATGTTGCCTTTGGAACAAATGCGTTAATTACCAATACGAGTGGTAGCCAAAACACTGCACTTGGAGTGGGAGCAATTAGTGGAAATTCATTAGGTTCGTTTAATGTAGGTGTTGGATTTTTTGCTTTAAACAATTTAATTTCCGGTGATAATAATATTGCAATCGGTACCCAAGCCAATGTAACCAACAACAATGGTAGTAATCAATTGTCTATTGCAAATGAAGTCTATGGAATTGATCTTACCGATACACCATCCGGTAAAATAGGCATTGGCACAAGTCAACCTTTAGCTAAATTTCATATAGCACCCTCAAGTGCTTTTGCTCCGAGTAATACGGATGGTATAATCATTCCTAAGGTGAGTAATTTTCCCTTTACAAATCCAACAGCTGCACAACAAGGTATGTTACTTTATTTAACTACGCAATTTGGAGGAAATATTCCCGGCTTCTATTTTTGGGATAATCCTTCATTAAGTTGGAAGTGTTTAAATGATACAAAACTTCCCTACCAAACAACGGGCACTGCCACCGGAATATACAGCGTTTTTATGTCACAATATACGATTAGAGTATTTAATGGTGTTAATGAAGTCCGCTTACCATCCGCGGTTGGAAATACAGGAAAAGTATTTATTTTGATTGGTAGTAATGGAATCTCTTCAAAGATTCTCTCCACTCAAGGTGGTGTCGTTTATGACGATGTATCTAATGCAACTATTACTTCTATTAATGCTAATCAACGTTATATGGTTCAAAGTGATGGTACTGATTGGATCGTTATTGGTCGATAATTTTATTTTGAATGTTTTTTCTAATTATCAAATAAAAAGTATCTTTAAGACAAAGTTATTTGAAAAATGAAAATACAATTCTATTACTTATTTTTTTTACTTTCCTTTCAAATTTGTCAAGCTCAAAATGAAAAAACTGCGGCAGTAATGAAAAGTATTCAAGAAGAATACAATTCAAACCGCTTTGAGCAACTATTTGAACAATTTTCGCCTGAGATGCAAAGCTCACTCCCTTTACCAAAAACCACTGCCTTTTTTACGCAATTACAAACAGATGCCGGTCAATTAGTCGCTACTTCTTTTGTGAAAAATATGGGAAATGGCTATGAACACTACAAAGGGGAGTTTGAAAAAGGAGATTTCAGTATTTTCATTTCTCTGGATGAATCACAAAAAATTAATGGTTTAGGTTTTAGACCTTTTGTTCAGGAAAGTGACAAAAAAAGAATCAATACGCTTACAGATTATCCTTCATTTATCACAACATCTTTTTCAATGTATACCAATGATTTTCCTGAAAAGACGCAATTATCGGTAGCAATTATACGAAAAGGTATAGTTGATTTTTATGGCATGATTATTCGAAATGACAGCATTAAATATACCGAAAATCATGAAAAGGTATTTGAAATTGGATCCATCACAAAAGTGTTCACTTCGACTGTTTTTGCGGAACTGATTCAAGCGAAAAAAATCAAAGCAGATAGCTATTTACACACCTATTATCCTTTTGATTTTCATGACTCTACCCCTATTCAATTGATTCAATTATCCAATCACACATCAGGTTTACCGCGTTTACCGGAAAATTTAAATATTACTAATGAAGCGAATCCCTATCGAACATACAGTGAAAAGGAATTAAATACCTACTTGGAAAAAATAGTTATGCTAAAAAAAAGCGATTCTCCTCAGTATGAATATTCCAATTTAGGAGCCGGATTGTTAGGACATACCTTAGGGTTATCCCAAAAAAAACCGTTTACTTCATTGCTTCAAGAGAACATATTTGCAAAATATGGCATGAAAAATACGTATGTTCACCCAAAAAGTTGTCAAGATATTCGAATTAACGGACTCAATCCGGAAGGCAGAGAAGTAGAAAATTGGGAGTTTGATGTGTTATTTGGTGGAGGGGGAATTTTATCTACAACAACAGATTTAGCAACTTTCGTAAAAGCCCATTTTAATCCCAAAAACAAAACGTTAGCTTTAACTCGTAAACCCACTTTTACCGTTAATGAAACGATGCAAGTTGGAATGGGCTGGCATATTTTCAACTCACCAAAAGAAGAGCCTATCCACTGGCATACCGGTGGAACCGGTGGATATAGTTCTTGCTTAGTGATGAACGTTAAAAGCCAAAATGCGGTGATTATCCTTTCTAATGTGTCTGCATTTCATCCACAAGCAGAGAAAATTGAGCAATTATCATTTGAAATATTAAAACAATTGGAAGAGTAATCATATTTATGTACAAATATTTGTTTCAAGGATTCAATATTTATTATAATTCATTGACATAAAGAATTTTACTGTAACTATGTAACATCAAAATTGTTACATTTGTTTTACTTATTTCTCAATTAAATCTATACTTTGTAGAAAAATATAGTCAATGAAAAAACTAATCTCCATTCTTTTATTATCATTCACTTTTGGTTTTTCGCAAACGGAAAAAAAAATTGATTCTTTAGAATCTGTTATTCGAAAATCTAAAGATTTAGAAGAATTAAACGAGTGTTATGTCAAATTACTTACAATAACAGTTGATCATGATTTAAACAAAACCCGATCAATTTTAAATCGTTTCCATGCTCTAAGCAAAGAAAAAAAATGTGCCACTTGTGATATGATGGCAAACTTTTACGAAGGGCATTATTATGATCGTTTAGGGAAAACGGAAAAAAGTATTTTTTACTTTGATAAATCTGCTCAAATAGCCCTAAAAATTAAAGATTATTACCAATTTCAGCGGTCAAATTCATGGAAAATTCAGGTTTTATTGAGTAATAGAAGTGATTATAGTAGTATTGAAAATGAATTTAAAAAATATGATTCTATTGCAAAAAAATATAACATCAAAGAAGGATGGCATGAAATTTATTTTTTACAAGCCATGCACAATTACAACAAAGGATACTTAAAAAAATCAATCGAATATTATATAAAAGCCGATAAATCCGCAAATATTAAAAATAATGACTTAGTAAATTTCCGCTTGGCTGTATTAAACAATATAGCTCAAGTGTATAAAGAGCTGAGAGATTACCCAAAAACGATGCAATATGTTAATGAAGCAATGCAATATGCTATACGATCAAAAGACAGCTTCAATATTATGAATATCGTATTACACAAAGGTGTAATTCAAACTGATTTTAAAAATTATGAAAAAGGATTACCGTTTTTAATTGAGTCTTTTAATTACTACAACAAAATTAATAATACACATTATAAAAGTTCATCCGCACTCTACCTTTCTATCGCTAATTTTCATTTAAATCGTTTAATAGAAGCAAAAAAATACAATGCCATAGCTGAAAATATTTATCAATCTGAATCCAGTGCTCTATATTTAGCTGAAACATTAGCCTATAAAACATTGATATCGTTAGGGTTAAATGATATGACAACAGCGAAATCAGCAATTGATAAAGCAAACGAAATTTTTAAATACCATCAAGTCGATCCTTCTTATCCAAAGTTTCTAACTAGTGAAATAGCTTATGCAATCAAAATGAAGGCATTTGAAAAAGCACTGGAACTGACAAAAAAGAAAGACTCATTAGAAAATATCATCCAAAAGAATAGCAATACCAATCAAATTAATGAATTGGAAGCTATCTATCAAAATGAACAAAAAATCAAAGAGATCGAACTTCTGAAGGCTAAAAATGAGGTTACTGAAAAGCAAAATTACATTTACATTGCCATTACCGGAATTTTAATGTTAAGCGGTATATTTTTATTTTATGCTTACCGTAATAAAATAATAACCGCTCAAAAACTTAATGAACTAAACGAATTAAAATCTCGCTTTTTTGCTAATATTTCACATGAATTCAGAACGCCGTTAACGCTGATAAAAAGTCCGGTGCAGAGTTTACAAACTGAAATTTCAAATGAAAGTCAAAAACGTAAGTTAGATTTGATTGATAAAAATTCGAACCGAATGTTAGATTTAGTTGATCAGCTTTTAGAACTTTCAAAACTGGATAGCGGCAATTTAAAACTTATTTTAAAAGAAGGAAATATTAGTTTATTTCTACATTCAATTGTTGAATCCTTTGCCTTTCAAGCCAAGGAGAATAAACTTTCATTTTCTTCATCAATCGAAAAAAACACAGAAAATCATCATTTTGACAAAGATGTGATTGAAAAAATTGTATCCAATTTGCTTTCCAATGCCCTTAAATATACACCTGAAAATGAATCCATTCACTTTCAATCTACAATAATAAACAATGAACTACAGTTAATCGTTTCCAATTCAGGTTCAGAAATGAAAAAAGAAGAACTTTCCAAAATTTTTGAACGATTTTATCAAAAAAAAGAAGACCACCAAGGCGTTGGAATCGGACTAGCATTAGTGAAAGAATTAGTAGAATTATACAAGGGAAAAATTAGCACCACAGTAGAAAAAGGCATTTTGAGTTTTTCGGTTTGCTTACCTTTAGAAAAGTCACATCAAATTGCATTCGTCGTTCCTAAAGAAACGCCCAATTCAATTGCAAACGAAATAATAAATGAATCTGAATTACCTATTCTGTTACTGGTAGATGATAATGAAAATATTAGAACTGTATTAAAAGATCTTTTCAAACAAAACTTTCATATTTTAGAAGCCGAAGATGGAGTACAAGCCTTAAAAATGGCGAAAAAAGAAGTTCCTGATTGTATCATCAGTGATGTCATGATGCCAAAAATGGACGGATTTGAATTTACCAAACAAATTAAAAACCATGAATTAACATCCTTCATTCCGGTTATTTTATTAACTGCTAAAACTTCTGATGAAGCCCATTTAGAAAGTTTAAAAAGTACTGCAGATGCCTTTTTAACCAAACCTTTTAACAATGATATTGTAAAAGCCACAGTATTTCAATTGATTGAAGAACGTAAAAAACTACAAAGACGCTATCGTCAGGAATTAATTCTAAAACCGGTTGATATTGTAATCAATTCTGTTGATGAACAATTTATGAAAAAATTACAACAAATTTTAGACCATCAACTATCAAATGCTGACTACACGGCTGAAGATTTTGCATCAGATATCGGCATGAGCAGGATGCAACTACATCGTAAATTAAAATCCCTTTTAGGTGTTTCGGCAACAGAATTTATGCGAAATGAACGTTTGAAAAATGCTGCCGAATTGCTTATAAAAGGCAATGGTAACATTTCTGAAATTGCTTATACTGTTGGTTTTAATGATGTGTCTTATTTTTCAAAATGCTTTAAAGAATATTTTAATTGCACACCAACTGACTATATTGAAAAAAGCAAAACATCTTAAAATCTCATTATTACTGGGTATTTAACCTATGTTACATCGTTCATAATCCTTGTTACATCTGTAATAAGGATTTTTTTTTGCTCCTACTACTTTTACATCATCCAACTGTTTAGCCATGGCAAAAAAGAAAAATACCACTTATAAAGCTGAAATAGACAAAGTACCTGACCATAAAATTTACTTAAACATCAACCATTTAGATAAAGGTGATTATGAGTTAAATATCCTACATCAAAAAAAAATAATTGTAAAAACAACCTTCTGCAAAAAATAAATCCAATGAAAAATCTACTCTATTTTATTATCCTTCTACCTTTTGCCTCATTTTCCCAAATTGGGATCAACACCACTCTTCCAAATGCAATGCTGGATGTTTCGGCTACCAACCAAGGAATATTATTACCGAGGGTTGCATTAACTTCAGCACTTGATAATGTAACTGTTATTAATCCACAGGGTGGAGCTATTGCTACTTCGACAATGGTGTATAATACTTCCACCGCAGGGGTTAGTCCGAATAATGTGATTCCCGGCTATTACTATTGGAATGGCTCTCGCTGGGTAGCCGTTGGTTCTGATGGCAGAGATTGGTCCACTTCTGGAAATAGCGGAACCAATCCAACAAATAATTTTATCGGTTCTATTGATGATGTTGATTTTAGAGTTCGCACGAACAATAACCCTCGTTTTAACTTTTCCAACAACGGTAGATTACGAGCCTATGATAATGGAATTGTTACGCAACCCACCTACTCCTGGATGGGTGATGAAGACACCGGAGTGTGGCGACCCGCTGCCAACACATTGGATTTGGCCACCGCCGGTGTTTCAAGAATTAGAGTGAACAGTGATGGTAATGTAGGGATTGGTGCAACGGATACCCCAGCGAGATTAACAGTACTTGCCAACAGAAATGTGCCGGCTTTTCCCAATTTAACCAGTAATGGAATACTTCGAATTGCTGTAAATGGTAGTGAAGGTTTGGATATTGGAAAAACAGATGGAACCGGAGGTTTTTCAGCTTGGATTCAATCCGGATTTTCAGGAACAGCAGATCCTCTTAGCCTTCAACCGTTGGGCGGAAACGTCGGTATAAATGTGGTAGCACCTACGAATTCTCTTCATGTAAACGGAACAGTTCGAATTGTAGATGGAACGCAAGCGAACGGAAGAGTACTCACCTCCAATGCAACCGGAGTAGCCAGTTGGCAACCGATATCAATTAATAATGTGGTTGGAAATTTAGTTGGCACAGGAATAAATATTCCTTCTTCCACAACCAATTTTCTACAAACGGGTTCTTCCATTACCCTACCACCCGGAAGATGGGCTGTGAATGTAACGATGCTAATGCGAAGAACAGGCGGAACAGGTGTGGCAACACCCAACGACTCGTCTTATTGGCTTCGTACATCTTTTTCAACTTCTGCGTTGATAAATCCGGCTATTACGGCAGATATTGTAGGAAGTTATTATGTGAGCGGAAATTATCCGGGTTCGTCATTATATTCATTAGTACAGGGAACGGTGGTAATTAACAATGCAACCGCAGCAAACCGAACCTATTATTACATTGCCGGTGCGGTAGAAGTCATCAACTCCACCAACACATTAGAAAATTTTGGTGGTGCATGGTGGCAAGAAAACACCATTATTGCCTACCGAATAAACTAAAAAAAGGGCTGAAATTTCAGCCCTTTCTATTTAACCAATCTCAATCATTCGTTTTGGTTTAGGTAACGCTTCTTCGCGTTTGGGAAGTGTGATGTGCAACACCCCATTTTCATACGAAGCATTAATATCGGATTCATTTACAATTTCCGGAAGTGTAAACGCTCTTTTAAAGGAAGAATAACTGAATTCTTTGCGAGTATATTTTCCATCATTGTCTTTTTCTTCTTTTTCATGTTTGGATTCAGAAGAAATGGTCAACACGTTGTCATCCAATTCAATGTTAAAATCTTCTTTTCGTTTGCCGGGAGCGGCTAGTTCTACCACAAAAGTGGTTTCGGTTTCTTTAATGTTTACAGGTGGAACGGTGTTGTTCATGCGTTCCATACCTCCCATCCAATCGGGTTTGAAAAATTCATCAAATACAGCAGGAAATGGGAAACGGTTGGTTGTTTTTACAAGTGTCATAACTTTTTATTTTATAGGTTAAACATTTACTTTTGACTTGCAAAAGACAAAGTTTATACCAATTGAAAATAAAAGTCAAATTGACATTTTTTCAACCCAAAAACAGTCAAAATTTCAGATTTAAAACTTGATTAACAAGGTTTTAACAGACATTTTTTCATGTAAATCGCTTTTTGAGAAACAAAATTGGATACATCAAAATTTGAATCTCCATCAACCTTTCTACAATTTTACAAACTTTCTATTCTCCACCACATTTCCTGAAATAAGTTTCAAGAAATAAACACCCGCTTGCAAGTCTTGCACGTCGAGATTATTGCTTGGATTATAACTGCTTTTCACTGTTTTTCCATGCATATCAATCACTTCCAATGCATCAATAGCCAATGATGAAGTAATCATGAGCATACTTGATGTTGGATTGGGATAAAGCTTGATATTGGCTTCCAAATTTGATTGCGGTAGATTCAATGTTGAGTCCGGACGTGTTGCTACTGCACCCAAACAATTATAATAATTTGTCATCATATTGATAACCGAACCTTCTTCGTTATTAATCGCCGTTGTGCTTGTAAGAAGTCCGGTTTCAAGCGAAATCCCATACACATTCGAACCATTACTAAAATAGTATGTTCCCGTTATTGGGTCAATGGTAGAACCGGCATTTACTGAATAAGCGGCGGTTGGCAACGGAACTTCAGAAATGTTTGTTACTTCACCGGTGGTAGGATTAATTTTTCCGAAACGCATTAAATAAATCGAGAAAGGAAAAGAAACCTGAGGATCTTGAACTTGGGTGTTTTCTACCACCAAACCGTAAACCGTTTTATCGGCACAATTGTAGCTGAAATTCGTAAAATTAAACTCATTTGGGTTACTAAAAACAATGTCCGGATTGCTGTAAACTGCTCCGTTATATAAATCGATACCCATAAATTTTGAACCGGTCGAGTAATAATAGACCATTTCTTCAGGGTCGATTGCTGTTCCTGCCAATTGATAACCTACACCAATAGACGTTTGAGATAGCTGGGTTAAATTACCATTTTCACTGTTCAATTCTGCCAAATACATTCCAATTAATTGGTTGTTTTCAGTAAATGTACTGGCTAAACCATAGAGTTTGTTGTTTGAATTGTTATACCGAACATTGGCAAAATAAGTAGTTCCTTCGTAAAAACTAGTGATGGGTAATTCGTTGATGATGTTTCCGGTAAATATATCAAACGACATCATAAAATTGGTAGAAACCAAATTAAACCGATTAGTAGTTTGGTTAAGCGAACCGCCGGTAACACTAAAAAAATTCGGGCTGGTTGCCTCCCCCACATTTGTAACCATTCCATCCATTGGATTTAATTTGCCCATTCGAGTAGTTGATCCGGTTTGAGCATTATATTTCGACAAAACCGTATACAATTCATCAGTGGATTGAGCATTAACTTCAAATGCGGTTGCCAAAATTCCGATTAATAGTAGTGTTTTTTTCATAGCTTAGAATTGTTTTAATGCGTTATTTGAAATTGCAAATAAGTGGATAACAATTTATTTTTAATAAAGGTAATTGATAAATTAACACAACTGTTAAAATCACATATATTTAACTATTGTTGAAGTAGTTATGAGAGCAGAAAAACTTATTTAAACTTTGTTGATACCTCAAAAAAATATTTTATTAACATTACTTAGAAACAACCTTATTTAATAGATAATAACTGAAGTTTTTTTTTGATATTTAGCAATCATTTTACATTTGAATCATTGTTCGTCATTCTAAAAAAAGGTTTTAATTGTAAGTTAAAACAAATATATTTACGTCATAATTAATTCAAATCAGTTCAGAGATATATTTTTAGACGATTTGACATTAGTGGAAATTTATGAAAAACTCTCTAACTATGAAATTTATAATTTACGCTTTGGTATTCCTGTTTTGTAATACTAGTATCAAAGCACAAGAAATTAACTTTGATGCTTTAGAAAAATACTTTTCCATTACGGATAGTTTACGACAAAACATTCCTTTATCAAAAAATACTTGGAATAATTTTTTATCCAACAAAGGGGTACAACTTTATATCAATAATAATGCTCTTGATGAAGCAACATTAGAAATCTATCGAAAAAATTTAGAATATACTTATATGCCTAAATATGATAGCCTACTAAATGCTCGATTAAAAGAAAGAGAAAAACATTTTATTCTTTGGGTTTTTAACAACTATAAAAAACAAGAATTGGAATTAAAAAATTACTACAAGAAAATTGAAGAAAATAAAAGTGTTTATTTAGACAGTATTTATAAAAAATGTTACGAATTTTTACCAAAAAAAATGTGGGAAAAGGCAAAAGAAACTACTATTTACTTCATTCCTTTAATGAATGATGCTGTAGCTGATGAAAAAGATTTAGTTTTCACACTTTATTGTGCTTATCATTATGATAAATTAAAATACGGAGCTTTGGGGGGGCACGAAATTCATCACGTTTTAAGAAAAAACAAGCAACCAAAAAATGAGAAAGATAAATATCTTTATGAAGCTTTGTCCCTATTGCTTAATGAAGGAAGTGCTGATTTAATTGACAAAAAATATACTGCCTTAAAAGAATGTCCTGAGGATTTAGCATATTATGAATACCTGATGGAAAGTGCAAAAAGTATCTTACCTGCACTTGATACTGCTATTCTTGAGCACATTAATAATATAAAGCAAATAGAAAAGAAAGATTTACAAAGTGTTGTTCCAATGTCAGGACACATTCCGGGTTGTTATATGGCTATAATTATTGAAAGAAATGGCTACAAAAAAGAATTGATTAAAAATATCGATGACCCTATTAAATTTATTTTACTCTACAATAAAGCAGCAAAAATTGATTCAGAAAAGCCATATCAATTTTCAGACAAAACGATTGGTTACATCCAAAAAATTAAACAAAAAAACAACTATTGATCGATTAAACTGCCCTATCAAAAACTCTCTCTAATCCAAAAAAAAGTAACTTGAAATTCCTATAAAAGAATAAACTTCCTTCACTAAACGATTTCATAAAATTAGAAATGACAGCTAGAAATGGCAAAATTAAATGTGGATTTCTGATAAAGATTCTTTTTATTCCAAACTTTTTAGTCTATTGAAACTTATTTAGGAGCTTGATTTTATATTTTAGATAGATGATAACCACAGTTTCATGTTTTTTTTGAAAAAAAATATATTTTTATTATTTATCAATAAATATTTATTATTTTTACTTTATTAAACTACTTTATTATGGAAATCAAAATTGGAACATCTCAAATTTTAAAGGCATTGTATATCCTTTCATGGATCATTTTCATTGGATTATGCATTGATGCCGGTGGGTTTATCTTTAATACCCTTTATAGCTTGTTCATCAGCGACAAAAATGTGGGTCATTTTTGGAATTATTTAGACTTTTCAGCTCTTTATGCTTTCAGTACAAGTAGTTATATTACTCAAGTGGTGTTGATTTGTATTGTGGCGGTACTAAAAGCTATCTTATTTTATTGCATTGTAAAAATACTTTATGATAAAAAAGTAAATGTTGAACAACCCTTCACCGAAAGCGTACAAAAATTCCTTTTGAGTGTTGTTTATCTTTCCTTTGGAATTGGATTATTTTCCGCGTGGGGAGCAAGTCAAAGCGGAAAATTATCTCTAAACGGAGTTTCATTACCTACGTTAGAAATGATGAAATTAGACGGTGCCGGCGTTTGGTTCTTTATGGGAGCTACCTTATTAGTAATTTCCATTTTATTTAAACGTGGAATTGAAATGCAACACGAAAACGAATTAACCATCTAAGCTATGCCCATAATCATCAACCTTGACGTAATGATGGCCAAACGAAAAATGTCATTAAACGAACTGTCTGAAAAAGTAGACTTGACCCTTTCCAATTTATCAATTCTAAAAACAGGAAAAGCCAAAGCCATTCGGTTTAGTACCCTAGAAGCGATTTGTAAAGTATTAGACTGCCAGCCCGGTGATATTTTGGAATATAGAGAGTAATGTGTCAATTAGACAATTAGGCAATGTGCCAATTAGACTATGTGTCAATTAGACAATTTGATTTTAGCTAATTATGTTGCTCTTGAAAAATGCCTAGTAAAACATCACCTTCCAGCATACGGGTAGGTGATTTTTCCATTTCGGTCAAAACCCTTTTGATAGAAAACGGATTTAAACCTAATTTCAAGCCTAATTGATACATAAACTCATGTTCGCGTTCATGATGATGGTTGTCACAATGCGAAAGCAAAGCCAAACGATAGAAATGCTCAATGCGTTTAAACTCTGATTTAAAAACTAAGAGTTCGTTTGGAATCGAAAATAATTCTTCAAAATCGGCATCGCGAACCTTAAGTTCTTCTGCCACCATTTTGATAAATTCATATTCACGCTCATGTAATTGACCATCTACTTTTGACAATTCAATCATGTCCCCAATCAAACTTAATTTTTCTTTATACGTAATCATGTATCCAAATTTTTTGGCTAATTTAGTTTTTTCAATTTAGTTAACAAAAAATGAAGTTTTTTTTTACCCTACTTTTCTTATTCGGACTCCTCCTTTTTGTGCAACAACAGCTGTTTGCTCAACAGCGATGTACAACTTTTGACATAGAAGCACCTTCCCTTCAAACTACAAAAAAAGTATGGATCTATTTGCCTTTGAATTATGAAAAATCCAACAAAAAATACCCGGTAGTGTATATGCATGACGCCCAAAATTTGTTTGATGCCAAAACTTCCTATGCCGGCGAATGGAATGTGGATGAAACCTTAGACAGTTTAAAAGCTAATGTGATAGTAATTGGTATTGAACACGGCAATGCAAAACGTTTGGAAGAATTGACTCCATACGCACATGAAAAACATGGCGGCGGAAAAGCAGATGCCTATTTGGATTTTATCATCAACACCTTAAAACCCCATGTTGATAAAACGTACCGAACTAAAACTAATGCCAAACACACCACTATTTTTGGTAGTTCATTAGGCGGATTGATTTCCTATTATGCTATCCTAAAACATCCGGAAACCTTTGGAAAAGCAGGTATCTTTTCCCCCTCTTTTTGGTTTACCGATGATATTTATACCTTGACGGAAAAAACAAATAAAATAAAAGCGAAACTCTATTTCATGTGTGGTGATAACGAAAGTAAAGATATGGTCACTGATTTTACCAAAATGACGAATTTAGCAGAGCAACGAATCTACAAAAAATCAAACTTGAAACAAGTCATTATCAAAGGCGGTAAACACAATGAAAAATTATGGCGAGAACATTTTGGAGACGCGATGAAATGGTTGTTGGAATAGTTGTCGGTTGTCTGTTATCTGTTGTATGTTAATGAAAAATAAAAATGCATTTCATTAGTTTAACTCTTATCTTTGTATCTTAAAAAAAACTCAGTAACTCAGTAACTCAGTAACTCAGTAACTAAGCATCTAAGCATCTCAAAAAAACATGAACAACAACGATATTTTCAAAAAACTCCGTGTTGCCTTGCAACTTCGTGACGACCAAATTGTAGAAATTTTACAACTGGTTAATTTTCGTATTTCAAAAGCGGAGTTAGGAGCATTTTTTCGTAATGCTGATCATCCCAATTATATGGAATGTGGCGATCAGGTTTTACGTAATTTTCTAAACGGATTGGTCATTCACCTAAGAGGAACAAAAGAAAGCCCAAAAAACCCAAAGGACGTTATCAAAAGCCATAAGCCAATCCATCCCAACCAACAGAACAAAAACCAAAACAAAATACGCCACCAAAAAAAAGTAATGCACCTAAAAAACCTTTTCAAGCTACTACTTCAAAACCGAAAATCAAGAAAAGTGATGTGGTAGAAAAAGTAAAATACAAAAACGGTAAGTTGAAGAAATAAAAAAAATGTCCTCCGAAAACAGAGGACATTTTTTATTGTTATCAGTAAGGCAGATTACAAAGCAATCTTTCTAGTTAACCACTCCCCTTCTGCTGTTTTCACTTGTACAATCAATACTTGATTGGCCACTGCACTTAAATCAGCCGTGAAAGTAGCATCATTTACATCCGTCGCAGCTTTTACCATACGACCACGCATATCAAATATTTTAACTTCTGAAATGGTTGTATTTTGAACCGCTACATGCATATTTTTTTCTTGTGTATACACTACAACATTCGAAGAAACAACAGGATTTTCAACAGACAACGTAGATTGATAAATCAATTCAAAACGCTCATTAAATACACCTGAAGCCGTTGTAAATGAGTAGCTTCCGTCTTTTAAATTGTGTTCAGCTCCGGTAACATTATCTCTTACATATACATTTTGATCGTTGGCAAACAAACCATCAAAGGCATGCAAAGCGATTTCATACGTACCGGCACTATTAGTTTTGAAGGCTAATGGAACTACATCTGTTGCTTCAAAAGTAGCTCTTTGTTGTACCGCTAATAAGGTTCCTTCAACAATTGATGTTAAAGCTAACGCACTATCATTGATGTAATTTCCGTCTAAACCGCTATCTATACCATTTGTAGCGTCTTCTCTGTAACCAACGGCCATACTTCCCACCACTGTATTGTTATTTTTCAATTGCAACCATAAGCGAGAGGTTGCTGTTTCTTGTGCACTTCTATAAAAAACTCCTGTTCCGGTTGCTCTTTGTCCATTGTTGAACTGAAGATTACTCGCAGCAGTTGCTTTAACGATAAAACCTTGACCCGGTTGAATGTTATCTACAGCATGTGGTCCATCACTGAACACTCCACCACTATAGGTTACATAAGCCGAACCGGCTGCACCATTTGTCTTTCTCCAGAAAAATAAATCACCATCTATCACACTGTTGTTATCATCAATAAACGTATCAATGCTAATTGGCGACGGATAAGGATTACCCACCGCATTATAACCACTACCGGCAGTTGAAAGTGCAATCGTTAAATCACCACTGTTTGGTTTACCAATAAAGTTACCTTCCCAAACGGTTGGTGAGGCTGGATGATTATCCGGCATTCTGATTAAATATCCTTTTCCTGTTGCAAAGCTATTGGTACTTGGTACAATTGTAGCATATGCATCTGTTGTGGTATTGTAGGTATAGAAACGATTTGCCATTGTTGAAGGTGAAAAGGACAATAAATTTTGATTTTCAACCGGTGATGACCATAAACCGTAATCCAAACGCATTAAGGCTTGGCTTTCTTGTTTAGCTGTAATATCACCACTGTTAGGATTACTTGTCCCTTCTTGCATTAAATAGGCCTCATTTTCTAACGTGAATGAACTACCTGAAGCTACAGTCAACCCACCACTAAGCGTTACTACATCACCACTTGAAATCACCACAACAGCATCGTTGTTTACGGTTAATGAACAAGCGGTTATATTACCTGATGAAGTATAATCAAAAGCAATTACCGCAGCGGTTGTTGCATCCGGAGCACCATTGTTCCAACTTCCACCCGAAGCGGAGGTCCAAGTGGTAGATTTTCCATATTCAAAAACTACATTAGCTGTGTTAACACAGTTTCCATTGGTTAACGTCCAAGTTAAAGTATATATTCCATTCCCTCCGGCCGGTGTAAAAGTAGCTGTTGGACTATTGACATCTGAAAATTGAGCGGTTGAATTACTTGGTCCACTAACCGACCAAGCACCTGAACCATAGGTTGGCGTATTACCACTCAAGACAACAGCTGTTGGTGTACAAAAATTTTGTCCACTACCTGC
>JAFLBT010000027.1 GCA_017302935.1 Flavobacteriales bacterium
ACAAGTAGACGATTATTGAATTGGTAAATTGAACAATCCGCGATCATGGAAAGAAGAAAAGAGAAATAAAGCTGTGTCATACAATTTTGTGTTTTTATCAGTTTGTGAAAAATTAAAAAATAAATACAAATACATTTCAAAGTTTTTTAGATTATTTATCAATAACTAAAAACAGTAACTCAATAAACTCTTGGTTGTTGGGTATTAATGTTGCTATTCTTTTATTTTTAATCAATAATTTTATAAATCCGTCTGAGTATTTTGAAAAAATGATTTATGATGTTCTCTTTTTCAAAATCTTATGTATTATTCTATTTATTTGGCTAACAATCAATGTATCAATTCTAATTATATTTTCCTATAAAGAAAGAATATTGTCGTTAGCAATTGAAGATAATTTTTATCGATTAAAATCTTTTATTTCTTATATGGACAATGTCAAAGAAATTTCGGAAAAAGAATTGCTGAATATGGATATGTTTCAACTACATGAATTGACTGATTATTCAAATACAAAAGAAGCAATAGAAGAATATGTAAACAAAATAATTGATTATCGTATAGCTATTGTAAAATGGTCTAACAAAAGATTATTGATTTATAGATTTGTTATTCTTGTTTCTATTCCTTTATTAATTGCTGCGGCAATGCTTGTTTTTTATCAGTTATAGTTATTTGTATGGAGATTAGGATTGTGTAAAGGAATTTTAGAAAAATTATTTTATTTTGTAGGAAATGTTAAATTAATTTTTTAGATTTGGGTTTCTGAATACAAATACCACAGATTTTAGCGGAATAAAGAAATTATGTGACTTTTAAAAAGAGTTACATTAACATGAATATATTCTTAGTTGTGTTTAATTCTAAAAAATCCGAACATATTAAATAAAGTAACTAAAAAGAAATAAAAATGGCAATATGTACAGCACCTTCAAGAGGACATAGAACCGCAAGCGGAGCAGCAGCCTGTCCTGCCTGCGGTGGTCGTAATCGTGGATATAATTCATATCCGACCTATACTTCACCTTACTCTTCAAATAGTAGTAGTTATGGAGGTAGAAGTCCAGGAAGTGGAATTTCTAGAAGTATTAAACCAAGATGGTCCAATTCTTCATCCAGTGTTTATTATACGCCAACGGAAATTAGGACACTAACACCTGTTCGAGAAAATATTGAAAAACGCTCAAATATACCAGATCTCCGGGATGTTTTTCTTTGTCACGCATGGGATGACAGAAAAGATGCTGCAAAAGAACTTCACGATTTGCTTGAGGAAAATGGAGTATCTGTTTGGTTTAGTGAAAAGGATGTTTTGTTAGGGTCATCATTACTTCGTGAGATTGATAAAGGATTAGCAAATTCAAAAATCGGATTGGTTTTGGTAACGCCATCTTTTATTGACCGAGTAAAAAATGAGGGAATTGCTGAAAAAGAACTTTCAGCTCTTCTAGCACGTGATTTACTTGTTCCGATAGTGCATAATACAACATTTGATAAACTTCGTGAAGTAAGTCCATTATTGGGTTCAAGAAGTGGTCTTGACACTAATGAAGAATCAATGCTAAAAATTGCAATGAAATTAGCAGAATTAGTGAAGGTCGAAGAAACTGTTTAATCGATAAAAAGAACTAAACACAACATGCAATAAAATAAATGGCAGAATGTGCTAAATTTGTATGACATAATATTTAATAAACGTTTTGGTAACTTGATAGGTAAAAGCTTTTAAATTCACTATTTTTCTTATTGCCTAACGTTGGCAACAAGTTAAAAAACAAGAAATGGGACATAAAAACAAAACATATATAATTTTTGACGGAGATAACGACAAATGGGCTTATGCGAGAATGAAAGGGTGGAAAGCATTAGAGCATATTGATTTCGACTTTGAAAATGCACACGATGAATATACTCTTACTAACAATGCAAGTAACGAAGATTACATTAAAGGAAAGCTCCGAAAAAGATTTCAAAATGCGAGTCAGGTAATTGTATTAATTGGCGATTCAACTAAAAATTTATATAGATATGTTAGATGGGAATTGGAAGTTGCTCGAAACTTGAATATTCCAATAATAGCAGTTAATTTAAATGGCGACAGGAAGCAAAATACCAATACTTGTCCGCCAATTATAAGAGATACTTATGTCGTTCACATTCCATTTAAAATGAGAATAATAAAATACGCTCTAGATAATTTCCCTGCTGAATTTAAAAAAAGAAATTCAAATAGTTCTGTCGGTGGCAGAGTTTATGACGAATCTGTTTATTCTTCACTTGGATTAAACGATTAATATGCAAGAAAAAGACTTTCCCGGTTTATATCAAGCTTCTGACATTGCATCAATGCAGGCTCAAAATAACTATAAAAATATCATTGCATTCGATTTAGTTTCAATGATTTTTGCATCTGCGTTGGCTATATATAATTATCAAGATACCGAACCCAAACTCGGGGTTTATGTTATTTCAGGAGTTTTACTATTAGTCAGTTTTACATTGACGTTAATAATTAGAACAAAAAAGTTTGAAGATGTATGGTATCAGGGTAGAGCATTAGCAGAATCTTGTAAAACTTTAACATGGAGATTCATAACTTGTGCTGAGAGTTTCGAAGTAAATCTAGAAAAAGATATTGTTAAAGAAAAATTTATATCACGCCTCAAGGATTTCAGTAACGAATTCAAGGAGTTAAATGAAGTTTTAAATGCCAAGACTATAGTTCTTCCAGTCATTACAGACAAAATGTGGGAAATAAGAAATCTAAATACATTAGAAAGAAAAGAATATTACATAAAAAATCGTATAAATAACCAAAAAGATTGGTACGCAAATAAAGCAGAGTTTAACAAGAAAAAATATAGTAATTGGTTCTTGGTTATTATTATTTCCCAATTTATATCTATACTAAGCATAGCCTTTTTAATCAAATTTCCAGAATCAAATTGGAATTTGGTTAGTTTGTTTACAACTATATCAGCATCTGCTTTAAGTTGGTTACAATTAAAACAACATCAGGAATTAAAACAAGCATACACAACAGCCGCACAAGAATTAAATTTTATTCAAGCTTCGTTTGGTAACGTAAATTCAGATGAAGAGTTAGCAGAGTTTGTTTTGGATTCAGAAAATGCAATTTCAAGAGAGCACACGCTATGGTTGGCACAAAAAAGAAAATAATGGCAAAAGGAAATAATAAAGCTGAAGATTTTGACTAAATATATTGGCTCTTGTAATCCAAGTATTTAAAAGATAGGCATTGTGTATTTCTTAGCCATAAAAGGGAGGATAAAAATGAATGTAGAAAATTAGCAGAATACCTTAAAGAAGCTGAAATCGTCTATTATTTTAGATGAATTGGATAAAGACTTACAACAAGCAGCAGTTGGGCGATATATTAGAATTAACAACACTTATAAAATAGCAAATGGAAAATTTATTTTGGCAACTTAAAGAACCAAAGGAAGAATTTGTATTTTCTGAATTAATTCAATTTTTGCGTGAAAAAGATGACACTTCACAAACTATTGAAAATTATGAGAAAATTTATGGCAAAATATCCGATATTATTGAAGAACAAATATGGTATAAAGATTATGTTTCTAAATTTACTAAATATTATAGAGTATTTAAAAAACCTTCATTTTTTGTAGAAAACGATTATTCAAAAATATTATACTCTTTATGTGTAGCTTCTTTTTCTAGTGATTTCTTTTATTCTAATATAACTACATCAAATCAAGTTATTGATGAGTCTTTAGATTTAGAAATAGTTGTAAACGAACACAAAAAAGGTTTTCAGATAAAAAGAAAAGTTAGTGAATTAAAATTATGGCAAATCGTAAGACTTCTTGAAATTTATTGTAATGAACAAATTAATCTTCAACTCTTATTAAATGATGAAAAAGAAGGAGACCAAATTAGATTATTAAGAAATCATAAAATTAGAGTTTTAGAAAATTATTACAGTGTTAATTCAGATGTTAAAGATGATATTGATTATATCTATCATTATACATCAGTTGAAGTTTTGGAAAAAATATTAAAAAACAGAACTTTACGTTTTACACATATTAAATCGTTAAATGACAAGCGTGAATATCATATATGGTTTGAAATTTTTGACAAGGCTTTGAATAACATAGGCAATATAGAAAAGGAATCAGAAAGCTATATTGATTTTTTAAAAGGTCTAAAAAGAGAAATAGATTCTTATAAAAATATTGACACTTTTATTTCCAGTTTTAGTATTACTCCTGATTTATTAAGCCAATGGAGAGCTTATGGAAACAATGGGAAAGGTATTTGTTTAGGTTTTAAAAGAATTCCATTTTTAAAATTACTTTTTTCTCTAAACGATGAAAACGATAAATATAGTCTATTACAGGGGCAACTAGATTATAATTATAAAAATGTATATAACGATACATTTAACAGTATTCAAGATTTACTATTTTACTATCAAACAACAAAACTCTCCTTTTCAGATTTTATTAATAATGAAGAATTTAGTTCATTTTTTCAAGATGCTTGTAGAAAAATTTGGATGAGAATTCAAGATGCAAAAGATCCTTCTTTTTTTGAAGAAAAAGAATTTAGATTATTTTGGAATCAAATAGATAAGAATAATTTACAGACTGTGAGTACATTCACAAGAGGAGAATCCTCAGTTGTAAGGTATATAGAATTGAATTTGGGTAATTCTGATATTTACCTTAAAAAAATTATAATTGGTCCAACAGTAAGGGATAGAGAAATTGAAACTGAAAATATAATTAATGTTTTAACATTGTATAACATTAATGTAGACGATTGTAATGTTGAATTTTCTAAAATACCATACAAGATTTATTAAATACATCTGCCAGTCAAGTAGCCCCCCGCTCCGCGAAGTCTCCCGACTTCGTGGTATTTTATGATGTTAAAAATGCAAATAAAGATAGTTCAAAATTTTTAGTTACTTTTGGAAATACTGTGTTTCTCATACAAGCAAGAATTACCTTAGCTTGAATGTTGATTTTAACTTTACTAAAAAAAAATATGAAAATCGTTCTTTATACCTTTTTAATTCTCATACTTACTTCATCAAAACAGGCTGAAACCGATTCTATTTATTTAGAATTAGCAAAATCATTAATTGAAAAAAATGATGTGGAACAGTTAAAATCACTTCAATTAAAATTTTTAACCTATCAAAAAGATTCAAGTACAGTATTTATGAATGGATGGTACTATTATGATACGGTTAATCAAAAATATCAAAATTCTAGAGGAACAACTGTTGGATTAAAAAATAATATTTATTGGTTTTTACTTATTGATAATCTACAATTTGGACATTACACATGGGAAATTGATTGGAAACAGCCAGAAAGTGAAATTCTTGGAATTATTTCTGCTTTAGCTAAAAAAAAGAACTACACACTTCCAAAAATCCCTTCCGCTAAAGATGATGAAAAAATAGATGCTGGCGGAAGACTAAAATTTTATAATAAAACAATAAAAAAAAATGGCTTTACTTTAGTTAATCTTTACATAGACAGTGACACTTATGTAACAGCTATTTTAAAGAAAGAGAATTTTAAAAAGATTTCAATACTAGCACAAAAAACAGGTAATAAAATTTCTGAATATTAAAAGTAAAATAAGTTTCCGGCACTGTTACGAAAAGTGTTCAGCACAAATTGCCTATGAAATGTCCCGCTCGGCAAACCCCGCTCCGCGAAGTCTACTCCTGCCCCCGCTCCGCGAAGTCTCCCGACTTCGTGGTATCATTAATAACTCCGCTCAGCAAACCCCGATTGCAATCGAGACTGCCCTCGCCTCATTTCATTAGGTAAAACAACAAATAAAGATAGTTGAAAATTTTTTGTTACATTTATAGGAGATTGTGTTAAATAAATTCGAAATAAATTATAGAGTGCAGAGCTCAAGTTTTATCTAGCTAAGAAAAAATGATTAAAAACCAAAACAAATTACGTTTATGTATAAATAGTATAATTATTATAGTCTCCCTAATTATATTAACAGATTTCATTTTACCCGGAAAAGTGTTTAGTGATGAAATAGTTATGGTAAAAAAAGAAATACAACAGCATAAAACCAGTTCAAAATACCACTATTCATATAAAATCATCACCTCTACACATCAATTTTCGGTTTCAGAAGATTTTGTATCAATAGTAAGTGTAAAAGACAATATTATGTACTCTGTTTCTAGTATCTTTAATGAAGTGAACTGGTATAGATTGTTAACAACTGAAAAGAAAGATGTTTATTCATTAAGAATCATGACCGGACTAATTGTTCCTTTATTTACAATTGTTTTGATCGTATTTGCAAATCGATTTAACTATCAAATTGATACTTTAATATTTTTGTTTCAAATCTTTTTAATTGCAGACCTGATTTATTTACTACTTTAAAAAAAGGAGTTTACTAAATTTTATCGTCCTAAAAAAGTTTACAGTTTTTAATTAAAACCCGACCCGCTCGGCGAATCCCGATAGCAATTGAGACTGACTTCGCCGCAATAGGCTAAAAAAAACGTATATTCGAATAGTAAACGTAAAAAGGATAATGAGCTATCTTCTATTGTCGATAGGACACCGTTGGGTTTGGGATTTAGAGGATGTTTGAATAGATGATGTGGGTTTTAGGAAATGTTAGATTAATTTTTTAGTTATGTGCATTTTGCTAGCGAAACATGAAAAATAGATATAAAACTGAATTATGAAATACCAAAAAATATTTGAAAATTGTGTAAAAGAATGCAAAGAAAATGGAACTTATATTGGAACAGGAAATCCAAATAGTAAAATATTAATTGTTGGTAAAGAAACAGCAACAGACTCAGAAAACAAAGCAAATCGTGATGAACTATATGTTTTATTTCAAAAAGAATCTTTGCAAGATTTTCAAGAAAACGCTATTAAATGGCAATTAAACATTAACAATAAAATTGAAATTGACACAATACCGAATTGGATTGGCGGTAAAGATTCACCATTAACAATAAATCCATTGTTTCCATTCAAAAGTTTGCATCCAAAAGAACTGAAAGAAGGACAAACTTGGAGTAAATATCAAAAACTTCACGACCTAATATTTTTAAATGATTTTTCATCTGTAAAAGAAAAAGAAATTGATTTTCACAATAATTTCTTTCTAACTGAAATGAATAATTCACCTGCAAAATTTACAAAAGATGCAAACAAAAGTGGAATTCCAAACAGAAAACAGTTTTTTAAAGAAAGTGAGTTCTTTCAAAATTTTCCAATAATAGTTTTAGCTTGTAGCAATTACATAAGTGGTAAAGAAATAGAAGAAATTTTCAACGTAAATTTTGACAAGCAATTTGGAAATGGAAAACAATTATTTTGGACACATTTTAATAATGAAAAAACAAAATTAGTAATTCATACAAGACAATTAAGCACAAATGTTTCTGATGACTTGTTGAAAGAAATCGCAAAAGAAATTCGTATTTTCACAAATAGAGAAATCAACATTAAATAATTGAATAATAATATGGCAATTTATTAATTAAAAGCAAAAGGTAATTACGGAAATATGTCTAAAGGAAGTCTCCCGACTTCGTGGTATCATTAATAAACCGCTCGGCAAATCCCGATAGCAATCGGTGATGACTTCGCCGCAATAGGCTAAAAAAACCTGTATTCGAATAGTAAAACGTAAAAAGGATGATGAGCTATCTCCTATTGTTGATAGGACACAGTTGGGTTTGGGATTTTAGTGGATGTTTGAATAGATGATGTGGGCTTTAGGAAATGTTAGATTAATTTTTTAGATTTGGGTTAGTGAATCCAAATACCACACTTTTTAGCGGAATAAAGAAATTATGGGACTTTTTTAAAAGTTATATAAACATGAATATATTTAATAGTTGTGTGCAACCTTTAGAACTCAAGTATATGAAACAAAAAAATGACTAAATGTATCATCTAAAAAAACTTTTTAACAACGATAAAAAATCGTTTAACGACTATTTTCTAAATAAATTTAAAAAATCAACTTTATCTGAAACAAAATAAGTCAATAACCAAAGGTAACAATTCGCAACCAAATGTGATTTACCCAAAAAAAAACAATATGAAAAAAAAATTAAAATTAACCATCCTATTACTTTTAGTTGCATCTATTAGCTTTGCACAACAAACCGTTGTAAACAATACTAAACACTCTACTCAAAATAACACATTAAAACTAGAAAAAGAACCTGTAGAAAAGGCAAAGACAAAAAAAAAGAAAAGAAAAATTTCTACTCGTACTGCATCCATTGATGTCGCATCACACCTACAACATTCAGCAGGGTTGAGTACACATACAGAAGGCGATCCAATACAAGGAAGTATTATAAAAGGTGGTTGCAATGGACTTTGTGACCACAAGTTTACTGTAATAACAAAAGATGACGGCAGTTTTTCAACAAAATTAGAGGAAGGCAATTACACAATTTCTTTAAATGCAGACGAATTTAAAAAAACAATAACTGAATTAAAAAGCAAAAACGAAAAAATCAACGGAGCAACTTTTGTTTTTGACTCGCCAGCCAATTTTGAATTTAGTGGAACTGAAATACCAAACGAAAAAGGAGAATATGTCGCACCAAAATTTGAGTTTACTATCATTGTGCCAAAAGAAGGAATAACGTTTTCTGGAAAGTTGCTTACAACTACAACTCTAGGGCTTTCTATAAAACCGACTGTGAATGAAAGAGGATCAGGTTCCCCGAAACAAGCGGGCTTTTAAACATTAAAAGGCAGCACACAATCGAGTAGACTGCCCCACTAGAAACTACTCCGCTCCGCGAAGTCTCCCGACTTCGTGGTATCATTAATAACCCCGCTCGGCAAAACCCGATAGCAATCGGTACTGACTTCGCCGCAATAGGCTAAAAAAAACGTATATTCGAATAGTAAACGTAAAAAGGATAATGAGCTATCTTCTATTGTCGATAGGACACCGTTGGGTTTGGGATTTAGAGGATGTTTGAATAGATGATGTGGGTTTTAGGAAATGTTAGATTAATTTTTAGATTTGATTTGGTGAATGCAAATACCACGGTTTTTAGCGGAATAAAGTAATGATGTAACTTTTAAAAAGTTGTATAAACATGAATATATTTAATAGTTAGTGGCAAGTATATGAAAACAAATCACGCAATCAGGACGATTATTTTGATTTTAACATGCTATTTTACTACAGCACAAAATTTAGTTCCAAACCCTAGTTTTGAAACTTACACATTATGTCCGAACGCACAGACTCAGATAAGTCGCGTTTCGCAATGGAATAGACCTCCTAATTCAACAGGAACGCCAGATTATTTTAATAATTGTACAATAGGAACTGTTGGCATTCCAAATAATGTCTATGGAACACAACAGCCATTTGAAGGAAATGCATATGTAGGTATTGGCACCTATTATCAAACCTTATCTTCTACGAATAATAGAGAATACATTCAAACACAGCTAACTTCTCCATTAGTTGCAGGTCAAGCTTATCAAGTTTCTTTTTATGTTTCTTTGAGTGAAAATCCGGGACTTGCAACTAATAATATGGGGGCTATTTTTACTGTTAACCAACTCACCGGTAATGGCAACAATCAACCCATTAATGCGACACCACAAATTTTAGATCAAAACATTATCACTGATACAACTGGATGGACTCAAGTCTCAGGCATTTATTTTGCGAACGGCAATGAGCAATACTTAACCATAGGTAACTTTTTTGATAATGCTCAAACTCAAACTCAAGTTACTGGAGGGAGTTGGGGAAGCTACTCGTCTTTATATTATATTGACAATGTTAGTGTAACCGCACTTTTAGGATTGGATGGTTTTGAATATAGTAAACTATTTGTATTTCCAAATCCAGTTATTGATACGTTTTCAATTGCTAATATTAACAATGAAAAAATAGTTAGCCTTGAATTATTTTCATTATTCAAGCTAGTAAAAAAATTCAATGTAGAAGAGAACATTTTTGATGTGAAAGAATTGCCATCAGGTATATACAATCTCTCTATTACATTAGAATCTGATAGAAAATTGTTTTTTAAATTGTTAAAAAAATAATATCTACTTCTAACACCGATCAGCGAATCCCGCTACGCAAAGTGTTCAGAACAAATAGCCTATGAAATGCCCCGCTAGCTTAGTGAGTCAGATTGCTATTGAGAAGTGACTTGAACCCTCGAAGGGTTTGGAACGCTTTGAGGGTTAGAAAAAAACAAAATTCAAAAAAGTATAAAACCCATGAATAAAAGCATAACGTTTTGGTCAGGAATAATTGGAGTAACCTTATTCATAGTGGCTTCAATAGTTGGTGGTTTTCAGTTTGACCACTACAACCCACTTTCGCAATACATAAGTGAGACGTATGCCATTGGTACACCCTACGGTGAAGCTTTAAGGTATTTTGGTTATATTCCAAGCGGTATTTTTTTGGCGGTATTTGCTTTTTCTGCTCCGAGAATTTTCCCAACCTCCTCCTTCATCATGATCGGTTTTTGGGGTATCGGTATTTTTTATGGAATTGCCACTGTGGTGGTTGGTATTTTTCCTTGCGATAAAGGTTGTAATAAAGAATGGGTTGACCCAAGTATTTCCCAATTGATTCACAATCTAACCGGTTTATTGACGTATCTATTTGTTCCTTTAAGTCTATTAGCCATAGGTTTCGGTTTACGACAATTGAAAATACTTCATAGATTTTCAACCATTACACTAGCTTGTGGACTTAATTGTATTTTGTTCATTGGGATATTACTATCCGATCCATTGTCAGACTATGTCGGGCTTTATCAAAGGATTATTGAAGGAACATTTATACTTTGGATAATAGTTTGTTCATGGTATAGTAAGAACAGTTAGTCAAGCAATTCTCGAAAGGTTTAAAAGTTTAAAAGTTGATAGTGCCAAGAATAGAAATATACTTCGAATGAAACATTACTTAAATCTTTGACAATTGTTTTCTATTGCCCAATTGACTAATTGGCAAATTGACTAATTGACAAATTGCCACATTAAACCTTTCCCCTATTTTTTGTGTCTTATTGAAAACCTAAAAAAAAAGCTCTATGAAAAATCTTTTCTTTTTCTTGTTGTTAGGCTGTTCAACTACTATTTGGGGACAGGAAATTTATTTTCCACCCACTACCGGAACCACATGGGAAACTACTCCACCAAGCACATTTGGCTATTGTCCCGAAAAAATTCAAGCCCTTTATACGTTTTTAGAAGAAAATCAATCCAAAGCCTTTTTACTTTTAAAAGACGGAAAGATTGTATTAGAGCAGTATTTTGACGGTTTTCAAGCTACCGACAATTGGTATTGGGCTTCCGCCGGAAAAACAATTACGGCATTTACGGTGGGTATTGCCCAACAAGAGGGGTTATTGTCCATTCAAGACACTACTTCAACTTATTTGGGTGAAGGTTGGACCACAACTCCAGCAGAAAAAGAGGAAAAGATTACCATTAAAAACCAACTCAGCATGACTACGGGATTGGATTATACGGTAGCCAACTCAAATTGTACCAACCCTTCTTGTTTAACGTATCTTGCTGATGCGGGCGAACAGTGGTATTATCACAATGCCCCTTATACCCTATTGGATAATGTGATTGAAGCGGCTACCAATACCACCTTAAATCAATATTTCTCACAAAAAGTCAGAATACCTATTGGTATGAATGGTGCGTTTTTTCAGGTTGAAGATAACAATGTTTATTTCAGTACTCCGCGAAGCATGGCTCGTTTCGGGTTATTGATGCTGAATCAGGGCAGTTGGGGTTCAACGCCCATCATGACCGATACTGCTTATTACAATGAAATGATAAACACCTCACAAGACCTGAATTTATCGTATGGTTATTTTTGGTGGTTGAATGGAAAAAGTTCGCACAAGCTACCGGGAAGCACCTTTACTTTTCCGGGATTTTTAATTCCGAATGCCCCCGCAGACACCTACCTTGCGGCCGGAAAAAACGGTCAATTTTTGAGTATTACTCCTAGCGAGGGATTGGTTTGGATACGCATGGGCGACAGTCCGGATGATTTACCTGTTCCTTTTTTATTAAATAACCTCATCTGGGATAAGATTAATGACTTAGTTTGTCCGCTTTCTACAGTTGATACAGAAAAACAAAAGTGGACCGTTTCACCCAATCCGGTTTCAGAGGTTTTAACGATTCATTCACCCGAAAATCAATCTTATTCTTGGGAAATGTATAGCCATTCCATGCAATTGTTATCAAAAGGTAAGCACACAGATGCACCGGTTTTTAGTTCCTATGCCAAAGGATTGTATTGGATAAAAATCCAAACCGAAGAAACGGTGGTTTGGAAAAAGGTTTTGAAGGAATAAGGTTGAGGGTTTAAAAGTTTAAGAGTTATAAGTTCAGGGAAGTGAAAATTACTTCAAATTGAGCAATTATAAAATCTGTGAACATCTGTTTTCGCTAAGCGAATCAAAATAAAAAATCCGTGTCATCAGTGTGCTATTTGGACCAATTATAATGCAAAGCATAACTACTTATGTGAAGAAAATTCTATTGTCTAATTGACACATTATCAAATTGACACATTGATTGATGAGCTATCTCCTATCGTCGACATGTCAAAGCCGAGAAAGAGAGTGACGATAAAAAAGATAATGATAGCACTCACAAAAAAAATCCCGATTAGAAATTCCAATCGGGATTATAAGTTGTCAATTTACTGCTTGATAACTTTTAATGTCTTTGATTCGTCTCCGGAATGTACTTTCACCAGATAGGTTCCCGAGGGTAAAGTTGCAACGTCAATTGTTGTCTCGTTGGCATTAATGACTTTAGTAATTACCTCCTGCCCTACTAAATTATAGATTGAAATAGTAGAAATTCCATGTTCAAAAGCAATCGTCAAGCTGTCTTTGACAGGGTTTGGATAGGCTTTTAACGTGTAAAAAGCGGTTGGTTCATCTATTCCTAAATTGGTGTTCGGACAAGTAATTGGTACTAATGTAGTTCGATTAACAGTTGTACCATCGCCTAATTGACCTTCAATATTAAAGCCGCTTGAAGAAAGCAAACCATCTACATTTAAGGATAATGTATGATAATATCCTGCAGAAATAAACTGATGGTTAGTTTCATTTCCAACCGCAACCCAAACGCTATTGGTAGTAGTCCCATTTCCAAGTTGACCATAAGCATTTAATCCACATCTGAACATATTTCCAAAAAGTGTTGTTCCAACCGTATGGTATCCACCGGCATCAATACTTTGAACCTGATCATACACTGCTACCGGTGTATTTTTATTTGTGGTTGAACCATCGCCTAATTGTCCGTGAACATTATTTCCCCATGTATAGAGTATTCCATTTGTTTTTCTACCCACAGAATGTGAAACACCTGTTGCGATATTCGCCCAGTCATTTTCAACACCAATTTGAATAGGAAAAGTTGAATCATTGTTTGTGCCATTTCCAAGCTGACCAGAAGCATTGTCGCCCCAAGCCCAGAGCGTACCATTGGTTTTTATAGCCAAAGAAAAACGTGTTCCGGCTGCTACGCTTTGCCAGTTTGTTGCCGTTCCAATTTGGGTGGGTACAATTTTGGTTGTGATCGTTCCGTCACCTAACTGGCTGTCGCTATTATTTCCCCAAGTCCAAAGTGTTCCATTAGCTTTAACAGCGATGGTGTGATTTTCTCCGGCTGCAACACTAACCCAATTAGTTTCTGAACCAATTTGGGTTGGAATATTTTTATTATTTGTAGTTCCATCTCCTAATTGTCCTGTCCAATTAATACCCCAAGCCCATAATGTTCCGTCGGTTTTTATGGCGAGAGAATAATTCAATCCTGCGGCAATTTTTAGCCAATTGGTACTTGTTCCTATTTGAATTGGAGCATTTGTTGCAATATTTGTTCCGTTTCCTAATTGACCATAGTCATTGTCGCCCCAAGCCCATAATGTGCCATCTGCTTTTATTCCTAATGAGTGATTAGAACCCGTACTTACAGTTTGCCAACAAGCAGATGTTGCAGCAGGTGTTGTAAATGAACCGCCATAAGCCCACTCACTTTGACTATTTACACAATCAGAGGCAACCCACCAATAATAAGTCGTGTTTGGTAATAAATTGTTTAATTCTGCATTAGAAGATAAAGTATTGCCATCCATCCCACCGATTGTTGGTGTGGTGTTATATACATACAAATACCCTCCGTTTGGAGCAGATGTTGAAGGTGTCCAATCAATCACCGCAGAAGTAGAAGAAAGCACTTCGCTGATAAAATTAGTGGGTGGATTACAGGACGTTGCATTCTCACATCTAATCGAACGTATTCTGTTGGTATTTTGAGAACCACAATTTGCATTGGTATGGAAAAAATAACGAATCACACCGGAGTTTGAGGCTGAGTTCCAAACCAAAGGTGTAACTCCACTCGCAAAAACGGTTGTTCCGGTAGCGTTAGTAATCGTAATATAATCTGTCGAAATTGAACTGGTAAAGGTATATTGCTTGTTGGCTATAATATTTACATTTGTATATTCTCCGGCCCAAGCATTATTAACAATTTGTTCCGTTTGTCCGGAACAAGTTGGTGTATATGTTGCATCAGGAAATAAACCATATATCGCTCCGTTACAACTTAAAGCAGCATTGGTGGTAAAACTTCCACCAGCTACCCAAGCACTTCTTGTGCCGTTGCAGTTAGATCGCACCCAAAAATAATGTGTTGTTGCAGCAGGTAAAGTACTTATATAAGCCAAAACAGTAGTGGTGTTGGTATAGGTAGGATTAGTCGTAGCAATAGGAGCCGCATTGTTAGTGCTCAAGTAAATCTCATAGAAACTCGCTGCCGGTGTAGGAGCATTCCACGTGAATCGACAGGAATTAGATGTAATGTTTGATACAGCTAAATTGGTTGGCAAACCACAACTTGCTGAAGTAGTACATTGAATATACCTTATTCTGTTTGTGTTTTGTGAATGACAGCTGGTATTGGCGTGCAAATAATAACGAATTATTCCTGAAATAGATCCGGAAGACCAATTTAAAGGAGTAGCACCACTAGCTAAAATAACATTTGCATCGTTAGTAATCGTAATAACATCAGTTGTAAAGGAACTGGAAAACGTGTATTGATGATTTGCATTAACGTTTACGTTAGTATATTCTCCTGCCCACGCATTGGTAACAATGGTTTCATTCGCACCGGAACATGCAGGAGTATACGTTGTTGCAGGAAAAAGACCGTATTCAGCAGTATTACATCCTGTCAAAGCATTGGTCACAAAATTAAGAACAGGTGTCCAATTACTTTTTTGAGCACCACAATTGGAACGAACCCAAGCAAAATAAGATGTTGATGGTGTTAAACCATTTGGAATGGTAACGCTAGTTGATGAAGAAGTATAAGTTGGTGTTGTCGTAGCAATTGGAGAAACGTTACTGGTTGACAAGTACACTTCATATCCATTACTCGGAACTGGTGTTGGTGCAGTCCAACCAATAATACAAGATGTGGTACCCAAATTATAAACGGTAGTATTACTTGGAGTGTTACAAGTACTTGTAGAAAGTGTCATTTTAATTAATCCAAGAGAATAAGACCCCACCCAAATAGTAGATGAATTAACAACCTTTAAAGCGGCTACAGTAGCCAAACCTTCAACATTGGTAGATAGATTGGTATAGTTTTGACATTGGGTAAAGTTTTGCACGCCACCACTTTCACATTCTGAGTAAAAGCCTAACCACACATTGCTGTTTTGGTCTATATCTACTGCTTCCAATTGACAATCCATGAGGCACGAATTGTCCCCAAACTGAAAACCTGCTGCATAATCGTCGTTCACAATCTTAGCATACCCGCTGTATGTGTTGATGTATAAATCGTTACCATTAATTTTGGCAATATTTTTAGCTCCGTCAGTAATGATAGTAAAGCTGGTACCGTTGAACTTTGATAACGCAGCACCATCCGCAATATAAACGGAATTAGCAGCAGTGATACCAACAGATACTACATTATTTGAGAAAATATTGGAATTATTAGTATTGTAAGTAACCCAACTTGAACCGTTAAAGCGAGTTAACCCGGCATTCGTTCCTATCCAAATGTTATTTGAACTGTCTATCGCTATATCTTTTACTGAATTAGATGGTAATCCTGAATTAGCGGTGGTATAATTCGTCCATGTTGTACCGTTAAACACCACCACTCCATTTTGAAAAGTAGCCAACCATTTTCTATTTTGACTGTCAATTTCTAAATCGGTAATTAAATTGGTTGGAATACCGGAATTTGAAGTGTTAAAATTAGTAAAAGTAGTGCCATTAAATCGTGCAATACCATTAGCCTCACTGTTGTAATTGGAAACCAACCATAGGTCACCGGAGGCATCTGTTTTAATATGCGTTACGCCATTAAATCCAATACCCGAATTGGCAGTAGTGTAACTTGTAAACGTGTAGTTTTGTGCATAAGCGGTAAACGTAAGCAACGTTAGTAATAAATAAATTTTTTTCATGAAGTAATTTTAAAGACTGTTTTGATTAATGATTAATGAAAGTGTGTGATTTGATTATGAGTAAAAAAATGAAAATTGATAGATAAGTTGTTTTAAATAGTAATCTATTTTGGAACATCACCAATTGATTTTGCGAACCATTTAAAAAATGTATCAGACAAATTCAAACACAAAACTATACTACAAAAAATATCCTTCCAATATATGTATTGGACTATTTATAAAAAAACAACCAAAAAAAGATGTGTAATATATTGAAAAACAAAGCTTAACGCTCTTTTTCCAATTGTTCAATGTAATAGTTGGGAGAAAGTCCGGTTTGCTTTTTAAATACACGAACAAACGTGTTAGCATCTTTATAGCCTACTTCTTCAGCAATCGCTTGTAAGGTATATTTTCGAAAATATGTAGCATCATTTAGTTTTTGAAGTACATATTGGATTCGAAGTTCTTGTGTATACTCAGAAAAAGTTTTTTGTAATACTTGATTAAAATAATGTGATAAATATGCTGTATTAGTATTTAATTTTTTTGCAACAAAAGCCAATTTGAAATTAGGGTCCAAAAAAGATTCTTTATCCTCTAATTTTTTTAAACCTGCTGTCAATTTCTCAACTAATTCTTCATCGATGGATTGTTTTGAGGATGTTTCTGTTTTATCCATCGGAAGATGGGTAGTTGTTACTGCTTTTGATTCTTTGAGATTTTGAATAATTTTCAAAAATCGATAATGTTTTTCTTTTTGCTGGTTGTAATAATAATAAAAACTAAATATGACAATCGCTAAAACAAGTAAAATACTGAACAACGAAATTTTAAAATAGTTCTTTGATTTAATAATGCTATTCGATTCCGCTTTAATACTATTCAAATCATAATTGTGCAGAAAATTTAACGATTTACTTTTTATTCCTTCGATGGATTGAATTAACTCCAAACTCTTTTGAGCATAAGCATACGCATTCTTATCGTCATTTTTTTCACGATAACATTGCGACATAATGGTATAGGCCATTAATAAATTTTCTTTTGAAACCTTCGTGATTTGATAATTTTTGATGTATTTATTACAATATAAAAGTGCAGAATCAACTTGCTTGAGATGATGAAAACAATCGGCCATTCCTAAATCAAAAGATTGTTCCGTTCGGATGTGTTCTTTAATGATAGGATACGTATTCCTCTTTCTGTAATACGACAATGATTTCGCATAATCACCCGACAAGGCAGCACTTTTTGCCAATCGCATACTCAACAAGGCTTTTGTATATTCAGGTTGAAATTGATCTTTTAAAAGCATGTTGGCGGCAGTAGTAAAATAATAATTTGCAGAATCTAATACTGTTTTATCTTTTGATTGGATATAATATTGTTGATAGGCTTCTCCAATGATGTTGTATTTATCGGCAAATAATTTTTTATTCATCGCCTTCTTTTCACCTTTACCCAATTGAAGATGGGGAGAAGTCTCTAATTCTTTTTTCAATAAAGCTATTCCATTTACATAATCCCCTAGTGCTACTTTTACTAAACCATATTGTTCATTAAAAGATTGATTAGGAACACTTTTTTTGTATTTATCAAGATAAAACAAAGCCATGTCATATTCACCTAAATTCTTGTGTATGTAAAATAGTTTATTGACACACATGCCCATAAAATCTTGGTATCCTTTACTTGACTTAGTATACTTACTTTTCTCTAAAGAATCAATAAGGGAGATAAGTAATTGTTTAGAACGCGTAAATTCTGATTTGTTATAATGATAATTTGCTACATAATATTGCCCATAAAATCTGAACCATTCGTCTTTAGAAGTACTCGCTTTCTGTGCAACAGCATAGGCTTGTTCAGGATGAGAAATCAGTAATTCTTGAATGTTTCGAGTGATTGTTATTTGCTGCTCATTCAGCTCCTGAGCCATTACCGATGAGCAAAAAAAGAATAGAAAAAAAAAATTAATCAACTTATGCATTTTGAAAGCAACCTGGCATTTTTAAAAATGAGTCTGCGAATGTAAAGAATAAAATAATAGTTATGAGATTCCATTGAAAAAAAAGATAAGATATAAGATTAGTTATAATAATTTAAAAGTTTACAGGTATGTGGTTTTTAAGAATATTTACTTCATGGAATAAAATTATACTTTGGATTAAGCATAGATAATGGCTTACGTTTTTTTATACTGCATCATCTTTATTCCATTTTAACTATATATTTTAAAAGTAAACTTTTAAATTATCGCAAGCCCTACAGACTAGTTGACTTGTTAACGAATGAACTAAAACCATTCATCGAATAAAATACCTCATTCAACGATTTTATAAGGAACTCCATTAATTAAGAAGTACATTTGTAGCACCAAAACAAAACTTCCCAAAAAAATTGTATGTGACTGGTTAATAGATATTTATTTACCAGTGACGATTAGTAAATAGTAGAGCTATTTACACTCCCTTTTATACCCTGTACCCAAAGCAGAGGATAAAAGTTAACCTGCTTTATTTATCTGAAAAGTTAAAAAATGCAACAATCATTTGTCTAAACCGTGAAGAAAATGAAAAGAGAGTATTATTCATTGTTACCAAAATTAAAAAGCTGTATTTTATTGCTTACCACTGCATTCTTACTTGTTTTAGGAATGTTAACCGGTCATGCACAAGTAACCGAAACATTAATTACTACCGGAAATGGAACATGGGTTTCTCCACCCGGTGTAACGAGTATTACTGTAGAATGTTGGGGTGCCGGAGGCGGTGGACAACGAGTAACAGGTAACACAGCTGCTGGTGGCGGAGGTTCAGGAGGAGGCTATGTAAGAACAACTTATACTGTAACACCAAACACTAGTTATGCCTATTATATTGGAGCAGGTGGTTTAGGAACCACCGGATCGAATGGTGAAAATTCATGGTTTAACAATGCAACAACCATTTTAGCTGTTGGTGGTAGAGGTGCTGGAGCTCCCATAACCAACAATAACACCTGGGGAACTGGAGCCGTAGCCTTCACAACCGGAAATATTGGAGGGACTCTCAATAGTACATACGGTGGAAACGGTGGCAATGCCGGAAATAATTTTAGTGGCGGTGGTGGTTCTAGTGCCGGAACAACAGCTTCCAATAATGCAACAGGAATGACTGGAGGAGCAGCTCCAACAGATGGTTTTACCGGGGCTAACGGAAGAAATACAAATGGCGGAGGTGCAAATGGAGGAATTGGTGCAGGTGGTGCAGGAGGAAGAACGTCAAATAATGATAATTATAATGGTGGTGCTGGTGGCCGAGGACAAATCCGAATTGTATATAACAACCCAAATGCTCTTTGTACAAATGCATTATCATTGCCTTGCGGTACTGTAAATATGAACGGATTTACAATCGGTTCTTCTAATACGCCACATGGTTCAGGATGTTCAATGAGTAATTATGGCGTATGGTACACGTTTGTGGGCGATGGTCAATTTACAACCATTAGCTCAACAGCATCTGGAGGATATGATCATGAAATGTCTATTTCCAGTGGTACATGTGCTACCAAGACAAATATAGCATGTATCAACAATAATGGTGCAAATGGTATGGAAAGTTATACTTTTCAAACCATAAATGGCACTACTTACTTTGTTTATATTGCTCATCAAAATAATGGTTCGACTACAACTGGTCGATTTACCATTTCGAGAACATGTGTACCCTATTGTACACCTGTTGCCAGTGATACCGTTCACGGAAGTGGAATTACCAATGTTACGTTTAGTACCGTGAATAACAACAGTAACGATAACCAAACTTACAATGATTATTCCAATTTAGTAGGAAGTGCACTTCAAGGATCTGCCATACCAATAAGTGTTACAACCAATACGGGCAATAATTCGTATAACATCAAAATTTGGGTAGATTGGAACAATGATTTTGACATGACCGATCCGGGAGAAGAAGTATTCTCAGGAATTGTCAATTCGAATACCATAAATGGAACTATCAATATTCCGCTTACCGCAACAGTTGGTAATCATCGTTTACGTGTTGGAATTGCCCGTAGAAGGATGGGTGGCGGAAATGAAATTCCTGTACCTTGTTTTAATGGAACACGTGGAGCGTATGAAGATTATACCTTGAATGTGTTGGTAGCCATACCTTGTACAAATCCACCTGCAATTGTTACAAATCCTTCAAACACAACCGTTACTACTACCGGAACAACTAGTTTTACAGCCTCTTTTAATGGAAATCCAACTAGTTATATCTGGCAAGTGAGTACCGATGGTGGAGCTAATTTTACTCCTATTACCAATGGTGGCGTATATTCAGGAGCAACAACTGCTACCCTAACGATAACTAATCCACCGAGTTCGATGAGTGGATTTATTTATCAAGTGGCAGCAAGTAACGGTTGTGGAACTTCTGCATTTACCACTCCAAGAACATTAACTGTAACGGTAACGTATTGTACGCCGGCTTCTACTTCTTCTTCGTATTATATTTCAGGAATTACTTCAGAAGGAAATTTAAATGATGTGGCCAATGCACCTACCGGATATTCTGCCGGAGGTTTTGGTAATTTTTCGAATATTATTATTGCTACACAAGTAGCCGGAGGAGGCATCAATATCGACATTAATTTGGTTGGATCACAGTTTATCAGAGGTTATGTAGATTGGAATGGAGATGGCGATTTTACGGATACCGGTGAAGAAATTTATACCACCGCAAATATCGCAACCGGTAGCACTTCATTCGGTTTTGTTATACCGAATGGAACACTTCCCGGGAATTACCGTTTTAGAATCAGAACTTTAGGTTATCCGTCAGGTTCAACCATTGCCACCTGTAATTCACTACCAAGTGGAGAAACAGAAGATTACACGTTAAAAGTAGTTCCTGATTGTGCCGCAAAAATTGATTATGTTATCAACGGCTCAGTTTGTGGAGCCAATAATCCGGTAACGATTGAAGCAGTTGGATTAGGAAATACTACACATTATCGTTGGTACACTAGTGAAACCGGCGGAACGTATATTGCCCAAACCACTACTGGAAGTTATACTACCTCAGCATTAAGCAATACAACAATATTCTATGTTACGGCTTTCAATGGAAGTTGTGAATCTTTAGTGAGAACACGTGTTGTGGCAACCATTTTGCCTACCACAATCATTAATTTTTCACCGGCTGCCCCTACTACTTGTGGCGATAATGAGGTCATTACAATTAATGCATCCGGAGATTACATTACAGAAGAAATTCTTTTTGAAGATTTCGAAAATGGTTTAGGAGCATTTACCGTAACTACTCCAACCAACAACAGTGGTGGTGTGGATAGTCCATGGAGTGTAAAAACAAGTACTTATCAACCTACAACCACATCTGTATGGCGTCCTGCAATTAGTTCAGGAAGTATTGATAATAATTTTGCTTTTACTACTTCTGATTACACTAATAATTTACTCGTAACACAATTATCCACAACATTAGCTGTAAACACAACTGCTTTTATAGATTTAACGCTAACCTTTGACCATTACTATTCTTATTTCAACGGAGATAATGGTAGAGTACAAATTTCAACCAATAACGGAACATCTTGGGCTGACTTAATTGTATTTAATTCCGATATCGGTTCCGCCTCAAAATTTACAAAAGAAACCATCAATTTAACCGCTTATATTAATCAACCATCTGTTTTATTGCGTTTTCAATATAATGGTGGCTGGGATGATGGTTGGGCCATTGATAACATACGAGTATTTGGAACAAAACTTTTGAATACTACCTTTTCTTGGAATGGTTCTGAACCGGTTGATGCTTTTACTGATTTTGCTTGCACAACACCTTATACCAATCAAAGTATTTCTACCATTTATATCCGACCAAATCTTTCACAACTTTTGGTGGAAAACTATCCGTTTGTGGTGAGTGCTACCTTGGGTAATGGGTGTACGATTTCAGAAACCATTATCATTACCAATAAATCAAAAGTATGGCAAGGTACTAACAATGATTGGAGTAATGCAAACAATTGGTTACCATTGGGTGCTCCATTAGCAGACAACTGTGTGGTAATTCCTCCAACTGTTAATCAAGCTGTTATATCCGGTAGTTTTTATACCGCTTTTGCCAATACAATTACCGTAAAAAATGGCGGACAACTTATTGTAGAACCTAATAATTCCATAACCGTAACCAATCGAATTACAGTAGAAAACGGTGGATTATTTCAATTAGAAAACAATTCTAGTTTGGTGCAAATAGATGATGTAGCCAATAGCGGGACTGTAACTTATAAAAGAGAAGCTACTAACATCAAAGGATTGGATTATGTATATTGGTCTTCGCCGGTGGCAAATCAAAACGTAAACAGTATTTATACTAGTCCAGCACAAGGACCAAAATACAA
The DNA here is from genome assembly GCA_017302935.1 of Flavobacteriales bacterium. Lineage (GTDB taxonomy): Bacteria > Bacteroidota > Bacteroidia > Flavobacteriales > Flavobacteriaceae > Flavobacterium. Next base: position 22,963 of record JAFLBT010000027.1, read on the forward strand.
ATGGAATCCTATATTGAATAACGGAAACGGAAACGGTGGTAACATTAGTCAAGGAACTTGGGTAAATGCAAATGCTAATATTATGGAAGTTGGTAGAGGATACATTGTCAGAGGTTCTTCCAATACGGCAATGGCACCTACTACTCTTTTTAGTACGTTTTCAGGTGTAGCCAACAATGGTTCCATCAATTATACCGTTGAAAGAGGTCAATATACCGGAGCTCCTTATGCCGGAGTAAACGGCTCCATGATTACAAATTTAGACGACAATTGGAATTTACTTGGTAATCCATATCCATCGTCTATCAATGCTTTACGCTTTTTATCGGATAATAGTAGTGTTATTTTGGGTAGTGCCCGTTTATGGACTCACGGTAGTGATATTGCTTTTACAAATGGCACCACGGTAACCAATCCATTTTATGGAAGTTTTGCTTATAACTATTCTTCCTCCGATTATTTGTTTATCAACTTTACTGGAAGTACAGTTCCATCAGCAGGAGATTTTATCAAAACGGGGCAAGCCTTTTTTGTTCAAATGGTTGACGGCCCAGGAAATGCATCCGGTACAGTAAATTTCAATAATTTGCAACGCAGCAATACCTATCCGAATAATAATTTCTTCCGTCAAGCGGATATTCCGATGGTGGAAAATTCGTTGGTTCCGGCAGAACGTCATCGTATTTGGTTAGATTTAGTGAGTCCAACACAACAGTCTATCACAACCATGATTGGTTATGTAACCGGTGCAACTAATGAAAAAGATTCTTTCTTTGATGCTTCGGAGAAAGTAAGTGGTTCAATGGGAATTTATTCTGCTATTGGAGATGAAACCTTTGCCATTCAAGGTCGTTCTTTACCATTTTTAGTTGCTGATGAAGTGCCGATAACAGTAAAAACAAGTGCATCCGGTACACATCATTTGGCCATTTTAGCGGTTGATGGATTATTTGATGAGCAAGTTATTTATGTTAAAGATGCGTTATTAAATGTGGTTCATAATTTAAAAGAAGCTCCGTATGCATTTACAGCAACTGCAGGTGTGCATTCTAATCGTTTTTCTATCGTATATCAAAATGAAGCATTAGGTTTACCTGATACAATTGAAAATCAAGTAGTAGCATTTAAAGACCAAGCCAAACAATTGCATATTTCTACCGGAAACGAAACGATGGAACAAGTTCAATTGTATGATTTACAAGGTCGTTTGCTTACTACCATAAAAGATATTCAACACCATGAATTGTCAGTGAATATCAGTGAATTTGCAGATCAAGTATTGATGGTAAGCATTCTTACTACATCACAACAAAAAATAACAAAAAAAATTCTCTAAATACGCTTTCCCAACTGATAACGTATAGCCAAAAGGGTAGTTTTTTCAGGTTTAACTTGAAATAATTACCCTTAATTTATATCATAATAATTATCTTTGAAATCATTTGATATAATAACGATTATGATAACCATTAAAAAATATATTTACCTATTCAGTTTACTACTAATTGGCTTAAATTCTCCAATTTGGGGGCAAAAAAAAGGTGCACCAAAAAAAGAATTTCCACTTTTTGTTCCCTATAAAGTAAAAGATAAATTTGGTATTGCCAATGAAAAAGGTGATTTGATAGTAGCTCCTCAATTTGATTACATATCCGTTTATGATACACCCAATTTCTTTACCTGTTTTACGTATGAAGCCAATAAACGGTATCAAACCAGTTTAGTGGTTAATGATAAAATTGTATTGAGTAATCAACCCTATTTTGGTTATTTCAACAATCAAAATATTGTATTTGCGGCGAAGGAAGTTGGTGGTAAAGGTTCCGGTTATTATTCGCTCCGTCCGGAAGAAATTGATTTGTACACCATAAAAGGGAAAAGAATCACTTCTGAAAGTTATATTCATGCCAGTATATTTGAAGATTTTGATAAAGAAAATATATTA
>JAFLBT010000028.1 GCA_017302935.1 Flavobacteriales bacterium
GGTGTAGCATAGATTACTGTGTTTAACGATGCTGGGAAGATTCCCGCTTCATCTCCACATCCTTCTATCTGTGCCTCTGGTGCTGCCGGACTAAATACTGAACATGGCACTCCATAGTTAGTTGACCATTGTAAGCCCGTTGCTGTTGGTACTTCTACCTTCATTCTTACTCGGTATTCCGCTCCAAATTTGATTGGAATAGTAGCCAATTGTAACAAGTTGAAACTGGCACCGGGTCTAATCAATGTTGTTGTTGCTACCGGAATACCTCCTTCGATTAACGATACTTCATACTCATAATTAACCGCTGCAGGTACTACTGTAGCTCTAATGATATTATTCATCTGTGCTAAAGTAGCTCCACATGAACTAGCTGCCAATACCGTGTTAGGCACATCCGGTGTTACTACATTACAAACATCTCCATAAGGCATCCATTCTGCATTTAATAATACGGCTACTTCCACACTATACGCCGTAGCATACTCTGCAATATCCGTAGTAGATAGTTGTAATACATAGTTTGGACGATCAATTACACGTACCTCGTTTGTAGTTAAATTCGTTACTCTGAATCGATAACCGTTTACCGCCACTCCACTTGGAATACTCGATGAGAAAATATCTCCACGAAGTATTTGATTTATAGCTGTTAATGTGGCTCCACAATTGTCGTTACGTAAGCGAGCTAAAATTGTTGAACAACCATCTGTCGTACTTCCATTACAGTTCTGGTCAATACCATCGAAGCAGATTTCTGTTGCTCCCGGGTAAATGGTGTTGTCTGAATCGTCACAATCGGTATTATCTAATACATAACCCTGCGGTTGCTCGGTTGCTTCTAAAATACTTAAAGCATCGCCAAATCCATCGCCATCAACATCAGCATAATACGTTGTTGAAGTTCCTATAATGGTGACTTCTAATTGAGATGAAATACTACAGCCGGACTCATTGAAAAGTTGTAAAGTATAGGTACCTGCTGCATTTTGAGTAACATTCGCTAGGGATGGATTTTGTTGGTCCGAAGTAAAGTTATTGGGTCCCGTCCACGAATATATAAACTCTTTAGGCGTAAAGGTCAAACTTTGCCCATTTTGTAGACTAGCGGTATTATACGAATATTGTAAGGCCTCCGTTGCAGAATAATTCAATCCAATTGTTGCACTTGCTCCATAACTAAAGTTGGCACTATCAAGAAACACATCAGGATAAACCAAATTAATTTGCCCGGTAGTTAAGTTTAATTGTATTTGAAAGGTAATAGACTCCGGGGCAGAACTCAAATTATAAGGTTTAAATAAATTCCATTGAACAATATAAATATTACCAATCGTTTCTGTTTCTATGGTACTTTCCGCTGTTGGAAATAAATCATCCCAGTAGGCACAAACGCCTGCAGAAGAACCGGAACTTGCGAAAACACTTGTGGGCAATTGCACATTAGTAAAATTAGTACCCCCAACAGCATTTGAACCAAATAGTAAATACCCATTAGCACTAATCAAAGCACTCGTATATTCTATTGTATCAAAGGTAAACGCAGGAATTGTAATCAAATGTCTACTATCATCACTTATTGGAAAAATTGACATTCCTGTAGCACTAATATCAATAAATGAAACGCCACTATTTGGATTGAGTACATATCCCTCTGCTGGTGCAACTTCTGCAGTCAAGTTTAATGTTTCTCCCACGTTTATAGGACTATTTGAACTAATGACAGGAGTGGGTGGTAGAGGATTTACAACCACTGTAATGGTGGCAGAGGTAGAACACTCGCCAACATTAGTGGAAATAATCGTATAGGTAGTGGTTTGTGTTGGATTGGCAATAACAGTTGACCCCGTTGTCTGATTCAGTCCTGTAGCCGGAGACCAACTATACTCAGTGGCACCCGTAACGTTTAAAGAGACACTTTCACCGGCACAAATAGTTTCTACATTATTACCTACTACAGTAACTTGATTAAAAGGAGCAACGGTTACAAGTGTGGAAATGGATTCACTGGTACTTCCACTACAGGTAACTAAACATCTAAAATAAGTAGAAGTAGTAACAGTAGTACTGTAAGAAGACAAAGTAGCATCCGGAATGGATGTCCAGTCACTGTCATTCGTACTGCTTTGCCATTGATAGGTTTGATCAATAGAATAAGTAATCCCCTCTAAGGAGAATGAAACAGGAGCAGGCTGACATAAAAAAGATGGAGAAGCATTTGTCGAACCGGCAACCGGCGGACTGGTACAAGCAACAGAAGTCAATTGTAAAGCGGCTAAAGCATTTACCCTCCCATAACCTAATTCGTTACTCCAAGTTCCATTTGGTTGTCCGTTTACATCTGCATTGTAGGTATATCCGCCAACTTTACTACAAGTGGACTCCAATATTTGACGAGCTTCAAGCATATTCAAGTTTGAATTAGCAGAGAGAATCAAAGCCATGACGCCGGCAACATTGGGGCAAGCACTTGACGTTCCGTTAAAGGTTGGAGCATAATTTCCGGAAGAATAACCCGCTGAACCGCTAATATCGGTAGTATAAATTTTAACCCCGGGAGCGGAAACGTCGGTATTGGTTCCGTAGTCAGACCCCCACCATGTCTCTCCATCACAAGAGGAAGGGCTCTTTCTTTGATCACACATACTCATAGCGGTCACAGAAATTACATTCGGTAAATATGCCGGATATTTTACAGCTCCGTTTCCGTTTCCAGCAGAAAAAAGGACAGGAGCTCCCAGTCCACCTCTTCCTTGTGTAACCGCTCTACTAATGGCATCATTGATTAAACTGGACGATGATCCTCCGCCCCAACTATTGCTTAACACATCTGCTCCACCGGTTTGCCATGCCCAATCAATAGCAGTACCAATGATAGAGTTGGAGGTTACCCAATTTCCGGCAGCATTTGAATAAGCAATTCGTATCGGTATTATTTTACAATTGTAAGCAATCCCTGAAACACCTAAATTATTGTTGCCCACCGCAGCAACGATACCTGCACAAGCGGTTCCATGAGCATCATCTCCCGACGGTGCACCGGCTGAACCTAATCCTGTAGCATCGAAGCCTGCCAATAAGTTAGCCAGTAAATCAGGATGAACCAAATCTACACCCTCATCTAAAATCGCAACTTTAATGCCCGCCGATCCGGTAGAAATTCCCCATGCATCAAAAACTTTCATATCACTACCCGGCGTACCATTGTATTGAATACTGGAACCCGTATTGTTTAACGACCATTGATAATCTAAAAAAGTATCGTTAGTGTTAACTGGAGCAGAATCATCGCTCATAAGCGTTGAGCGATTAGCCGACCTATTGAGCAACAATAAAAAATCAGGCTCAGCTGACGAAAATTTTCCACTTTCATAAAAAATATTGGCCACCTCTAAACCATTAAAACCGGTAGATTTTGGAACTTCTACGATATATACTTTTCGGTCATACTTATACTGTTCACGGATATAAAGTCCATTTTGTCTCACCATTTCATTCAACAAGGCAATATCCGCTTCCATCTTTAACTTGACAATAAACCTATCCGTAATACCCTGCTTAGTGCCGTCTTTATACAATAAAAATGGATTAGCATAAGCGATCATTTCATGTTGTGTTAGTCTTTTCAATACAGCTTTTAACTGTTCAGCTTCCACATTGCCGTTAAGTTGAGCAATCGTTACAGCCGGAGAAGGCATCAACATATCTTTGGTAAGTGGTTGTAAAAGAACTTCACTCCTAAGTATTTTCGCTTGTTGTTCAAAACTTACTCCGGGTAAAAACTTAATAATAATTTGGTCCTCACTCAAGGTAAAATATTGCTTACCATCGGGCGAATAACTAAAGTAATTTTCAACCAGGTCACTCTTTTTTTCCGGTGCTTGAGCATAACCTATTACCCAAAATAGGAAGGCAAGTAAAAGTAAAATTTGTTTTTTCATTAGTATTGATTAGAGATTAGTAACAACATCTTATTGAAAATAATAATAAGAAAGTTTTTTTTAAATCAATTATTTTCTCGTTGAAATACTTAAAAATCTGTTAAAATACATACCCAACCCTCGAAGAGTTTTTAACACTTCGAGGGTTTACTGTTCAAAGACTAAAGATAGGAAAAGACTTCTTGGAAAAAAAGAAGTTATAAAACAAAAAATCCCCGAAAATTAAATTCTCGGGGATAGTTTATTTCACAAAAATGTCTTTCAACTGTCCGATGATGTTACCACTTCCTGAAACGGTGATTTCACCAATTCTGTCAGCAATTTTCTCAACGTATTCCATCTCTTTCAATTTCCACAACATTTCGTTGTCCTCCATTAATTTGGCGGTGTTCAACATACTTCTCATGGCAGCAGTTTCCTCTCTTCTCATGATGCTGTTGGCTTGTGCTTTCTTTTCAGCCACCAATACTTGGTTCATGATTTCTTTCATATCACCGGGCAAAATAATATCTCTAATACCGGCATCGATGATTTTCAAACCCAAAGCTTCACTTCTATCCACAGTTTGCTCTAAAATAGCTTGTGCAATACTGTCTTTTCTACCCAACAATTCATCTAAAGTATAACTACCTACAAAGGCTCTCAAGACCAACTGCATCATCACATACAATTGTTTGTCAAACGCTTTGTTTTCCACTAAAGCTTTGGTCATATTGACCAATTGATAACTCACAAAAAAGTTGATTCTCAAAGTAGCTTTGTCTTTGGTTAACAATTCCTGACCGGAAATTTCCATTTGTTGCATTCTGATGTCGGCTGTTTTAACCTCAACAGAAATGGCATTGTTCCAAAAGTAATAACTACCCGCTTGCAACTCTTTTACAAAAGTACCATTCACAAACAATAAACCTTTTTCATACTCCATAACCTGAAATCTTCTGGTATAGGGTCTTAACTTACTGTTTTCCAAAAGTGCTTCATTTACAGCCTCTGTGATTTCCACTTTAGATAAATCCACCTGAATGAAGCTGTTTACTTTGTAACCTTTCCAGAAAGCGTATCTACCGGTTGTCAATACTTCGCTGAAAATACCGTTTACAAAATACAAGGCAATTTGAGCATCGGCTACTTCAACCACTTCCAACAAAGAAGCTAATGTTTCATTTTGCAACAAAAGGGTTAATTCGATGGGGGCTACGAAAGATTGTTTCATTTCATACACCCTAATTTCTCTGTTGCCAAAAATCCAGTAGTTGCCTTCTTGCAACACGCTTTCTAATTTTCCGTTTTTAAATACCAAACCCACTTGGTAGGCATTAATTGCAATTTTTCTAATCATTTTATATTATTTTAGTTTGTTTTACTTATAAAAAACCATTGGTCAATGTCCTCAAAAAAAAGGACGGAATAAAGGAGGTGAACGCAAGTATTGGATTGGTTTCTGACTTATTTTCCGAAAGAAATAGCCTCTCTTTCAGGCAAAGCAAAAAGCAAAAAAACAGTTGCGAAAACGTCGTCTTCATGCAGGTCTTTTTTGGAGTGTGATTGGTTTATGAATAAACCCATCACCAACAAAGACCAATCGTTTTTTTCTCTCATTCTTTTGGAGAGTGAATGGAACTCGGTGAACAGTTTTTGAGACTGTTGGGGACAACCGGACTGTCAAACGCAATTAAATGTTGCGTGTAGGATTCGAACCTACGTATCCAAAACTAATGCTCTAACCAACTGAGCTATCCGCCGAGGCAGAATGGGAGTCGAACCCATGACCGTTAGTGCCGATGATTTTTTGGCAAACCACCTAAACCTCCAACTCAAGTTGCACAGTACAACATCATTCGCCTGAGCGAAACGAATACTGCAATGGTGCTATACAGAAACACGCAACAGGACTTGGTTAGTATCCTCTAATTCTAAAATCTTCATTCGTTGTTCTTCATTCGTTAATCACAAATAAAAATTTCAAAATCACTACGCAACTAATTTGCGTAACCTATATTTACAGTAAACCCATCGCTTCTTGATGTGCTTTATCCCGGGTATCAATCGCTCCAAACGGACTCCCTTTGAAATAACCGATGTTTTTAAATCCGTTTTCTTCGGTTATTAAGGATTCTTTTTTCGTAATCGCTCCGGTATATTTTGAACCATAATTACCCGTGATTTGCTTGGTGGCCGGATCTACATCACCCCATTTTGGCGTTTTACCATTATAGATGGGTTCCACAAAATAGATGATACCGGTAATCTTAGACTTCATTAAAAATCTACCCGTTTCATCGGTGTTGGTTAAAAACCGTTTTAAAATGTCTGGTCTCATCATATTACTTATTTAAATTAAACATCAACTTGCGGAATAGATTTGAATCGAACAAATACCTTTAGTGCTTCAAACTAACGTGCAACACCTTGTACACCACTATTCCCATTTTGTACTCTGTAAGGGAATCGAACCCTTATTTCTCGGTAGAAAGCCGAGTGAACTAACCTTTATTCGAACAGAGCTTTGGGTGTTTTCGGGAATCGAACCCTGTTTTGCTGAACCACAACCAGCCGTTTTACCAAATAAACTAAAAACACCATCAGCGGAGAGCAAAGGAATCGAACCTTCACCACACGAATGTGAATCTGATTAGCAGTCAGACGCAACGAACCAATAGTTGACCTACTCTCCAATTTTGCGGCTTATACGAGAATCGAACTCGTTTCTCCCGAGAGACAGTCGGGAAGGTTAGCCAGTAACCCCAATAAGCCTGTTCCTTTCTACAGAACTTCATGCGATTTTGGAAGGAGTTGAACCTTCAACCTCTGGGTTAACAGCCCATTGCTCTACCGTTGAGCTACAAAATCTTTTTTTTATCTTTCAAAAATCCGTCCCGATAACTATCAGGATCCGCGTTCTTTTTATTGCCACGGATTGGACTGATTTAAACAGATTTAATTTTTCCAATTATTCAATTTTTTTTAATCTGTGTTTAAAATTTAGACATAAAAAAAGCACCTCATCAAAGGTGCTTCGTATCATCACAAGGGAATATACTATCCCAAAGACCTATACTTATGCACCGGTTTATTGCTATCTCCAAACTCTACACTTGGATGAAAACTATTTTTACGCTCTATTTGATTTGTATAACACATATTCTATTTTCTTAATTTAATTGACACATTGACTAATTGACACATCAAAATTTCCTCTGCAAAGATAAAGTCAAAAAAAACTAACTTCCAAATAAAATTTTAATTTATTTTATTGATTTTCAATTACTTATGCTTATTTTTAGACAATAAAAACCTGCTCCGTATTCCTACAGATGAGTTGAAATCGTCAAATGCCTGTCTCTCATTTGGTTACTTTTCAAAACTATAATGCAATCATGAGGTTAGTTGTCAAACATTTTTTTAAATAATTTTTTATTTTTTTCATATTCAATCGGTTATAAAACAAAAAAACGCCCTTTTTGCAAAGGACGTTGGTGTATATTTATGCTATTTTAGCTAATAAATCAATTCGTTTTTTCTGTAAAAACCATACCAACGTCCAACCATTTACTCGGATTTTGCCCGAATAAACGATCGCTTTCTATCGAAAGGATGTACATTTTATGTTGGTTGGTGTTTTTCATGATGGGGCAAATGTAGTAAGAAAATGAATTAAACCAATGCATAAGAGTCAAATAATTCCATTTCCATCCCAACCCTCGAAGGGTTTAAAACCCTTCGAGGGTTAAAGAATCCAAATGTTCAAAGAATTCCAATAGATTCCGCGTTAACTGCCCCAAAAAAATAAGGCAAATGCCCTATGGTTTGCTTTTCATCCCTTTCCCATTTTTGTACCATCAGTTGTGCTACTTATTCCAATAAATAGCAACTACTTGAAAAATTGTTAATCACCCAAAATGAAAAGCGTATGAAAAAAACCACTACCCTTAACCGTCGTACAGCAAAAACGTTCTCCTTTTCTTTGTGCTTGCTGACTTTAGTTTGTTTCTCTCCGGCTAGCAGTCAAACACTGGTGGCGAATTGGGAACGCCTCGACCTCACACCGGGACTATCGGTAAACGTTCCTAACATGATTGCACTTACTTATGGCAATGGTACCTATGCCGCCATTAGCTATGCCGGCGGACAAAAAAAACTATTTACCTCTACCAATGGTGAAAACTGGACCGAAAGCACTTTTGCTCTTCCGCTTCCTAATGCCTTTCCGGATGACATAGTGTTTATGGATAACAAATTCAAATTAGTAACCAACGGAACGGTGTACACCTCAACCAACTTGCAATCCTGGGAGTTCGAATCGGTACATTCCGTTTTTACAGCCCGCAACCTCAAAAAAGTAAACAACCTCTATTTTCAAGGAGGCGAAGGTAGATTTGCCACTTCTACCAATGGCACTACCTGGACAACCCCTATGAACAGTGGCGATTACCTCGATTTAGCCTACGGAAACAATATTTACATATTGGTCGGCAGACAAGCCGCCAAAGGCATTTTATATACTTCATCCGACGGTGTTACATGGAATAATATCATTGAAGTAGCCGACAACTTTGATATGTTCTACACGGTTGATTTTCATGACGGCTCCTTTATCTTAGCCGGAAACAACGGCATCATCGGTAAATCCACCAACGGAACCGATTGGACATTTAGTACACCAATGGGTTCTCCAAACTCTTTTTTCAGTATTCGGTATATCCTTGACCATTGGGTAGTGAGTGCTTCCAACAAAGTGTATTACTCCCCCAACGGCGAAACGTGGACACAAGCTACCATCACCGGCGGAAGCATTGGCAATTTAAAACGGGTGGAAGCCTACAACGGAATTGGTTTTATCCCCGGCAGCAATGGTAGAATAATCAAAACCAACGAAGACGCCTTGAGCATCACCCAACCGGAAAATACGGCAAATGCCATCACCCTCTACCCTAATCCGGCTAGTACGCACTTTACGGTAAATGTTCACGAAAACCTCTCCTTAGATAACGCACAATTGAACCTCTACAATTCATTGGGTAAGCGGGTGCAACAAGTAACTTTAAACACCACGTCAACTACTGTCGCAATTGACCAATTACCCGGTGGCCTGTATGTGTATCAGCTGATGAATGGAGATAAAATGGTAAAAACGGGAAAAGTGATAAAAAAGTAATAGCACTTATCATCCATTTCCTACTATAATAGTAACATTGTAAGCGGTTTTTTTGAAAAGCTTTTATTGTAAAGGCAATCTAAAACCGCTTACAACCCTTTATTAAGCGTAAAAGGAACTAAAAAAGTTACCACCACAGGCTTATTTCTTTGGGTTCCGGGAAATAGTCGCGGTAAATCACTGAACACTTTTTTGACTTGTTCATCAATTTCCTTATGTGGACTTCTAATCACTGCAATTTTAACAACCCCTTCCTGAGACACATTAAAACTAACAAATATCCGTTGTTCCTTTTTTTCTAAGGACTTTGGAAATACAAATTCTTTGTTGAACTTTTCATTTATTTTTTCAAATAAACATTTTATGCTTTCTTCTCGTAAAGCAGTACATCCCGGATAAATGGGTGGCACTTCAACTATTGCTAAAGGCACTTCGAAATCCGGTTCTTCGACCATTTGAACAGTTTTTTCAACAGTGACCGTGCTCTCTCTCGGTTTTTCAACGGTTTGAGCCACTCCGAAGTTGGAAAAAATCAATAAAAATAAAGCAGGTAATATCAGAGAATATTTCATATTTTAGCAGTATAAGCAACAAATGTAAAAAAATTATGCGACAAAATATACTCTTGTTTTTTTTGATGCTGAGCAACCTTATCGTTTGTCAAAACAAAGGAAATACGGGTTACGCTGATGGAAACGGTCCAACTGAAAAAACAGAACAAGTCAAAAGCAAGTTTGTAAAAATATACCAAGCCAATTCTAAATTTGGGTTTGAAGATTACCAAAATAATAAACAAGAAGCGATTTATGATAAAATTACCTATGGTCTCTTTGGCTTTATTGTGCAAAAAGACAATAAATTCGGAATTGCCAACGAAGAAGGAACGTTGAAATCAAAAATCATTTATGACCACATCGAAACCTTTAAATCATTTTATAAAGTAAAGAAAAATAAGGAATTCGGTTTGTTTTCCAATACCGGCGAACTAGTGCTCCCTATCTTATACAGTGAGATACTTGTGAGCAATAAACTAGCGGCATTCGTAAAAGACAAAAAAGGAAATAAAAAAATGGTAGTGATTGATGCTAAAATTTCATTACCTAAAAATACAGAAATTATGACAGCCTATCAAAACCTACTGATTGCCAAACAAAATGGTAAATTTGGGTTTATTTCAGAAAGCTTCAACTCCCCTTTTATGTATGATTCACTCTATGTTGAACATATATCTAAACAATCCAATTATAATCAAGCATCCACTTTAAAAGTAAGCGAAACAGTTGTAAATGATTTATTTACCGTAAAAAATAAAAAAATCGGACTGATAAGCAATACGGGTGAAATACTCTATGAGCCGGATAATGATAACATTGAAAGAATAAAGCAAAAACATCATTACTTAATAAAGAAAAATAACCTCTACAGTATCTATTTTACAAAAACCAATGTAAAAACAAATTTTGAATACCAGTCGGTTTACACAGAGGGCTCAGAACACATTATAGCGGTTAAAGAAAACAAAACCGGAGTTTTTGATACCGAAGGTAAATTGATCATTCCCTTTGAATATGATTCAAACAGCATTCGACTGCTCTCTAATAATCATTTTTCTTTTACAAAAGATCGTAAAAAAGGCATGATCGATAAAAATGGTACTGTGATTATTCCGGCGATATATGACAATTATAATTTTATGTATCAAAGTAATTTCAAAGACTACATTCAAGTTGAAAACAACGGAAAACAGGGGGTTATTCATATGAATGGTGAAATGGTCATCCCGATTGAATATGATTTTGTTGACGCTGAAAACGATATGTTTAAAGTGGGGATGCGAAACCCAAATAGAGTGGGAATATGCAATAAAAAGGGAGAAGTAATTGTCCCTTTAAATTACCATTGGATTACAAAGAGTAACGCCCGAAACAGTAAACTATTCATTTTAGACCATTCTGATAAAACGTTCAATTTTTTTTCAGCTGAAAACAACATCCTCTTTTCAGAAAATGTTTCAGAATACGGTTGTGTACCAAACGAAGAGCGTTTAAATAACAATGACAGCTACAGCAATATTCACCTTTTGTATTTCAAAGACAAAAATGGAAAATATGGACTAATCAATGAAGTAACCGGCAAAATAGTAGCTCCGCCCATGTATGACAATATCCTTCAACAATTTGATGATACTAAAAATGTCTTTTTTGCGGTTCAAAAAGGGAAAAAATACGGTTTAATCAATGAAAAAAATGAAATCATTATTCCCATAGAATATGAGGATATCAATTTGGATTTTGTGTTCAACTATTTTGATGGTATCGGAGAGAACATTCAACTTATTGTCGCTAAAAAAGGCCTATACGGCACGGTGAATCTAAAAAACGAAGTAAAAATTCCTTTTGAATACAAAGTGCTGAAAAGAGTATCGCCATCCGGTATATTTAAAGCAAGTAAAAAAGACAAATACCAACTCATTGATTTTAATAACCAACCCATTGTTGCAAAATCATTTGATGAAGTGTCTAATTTTGAACGAGTAACCAATGATCAAAATCAAATTATCTATTATCAAGCGTTGACCTTTGATAAGGGTAAAATGCAGGCAATCGACCAAAAAGGTAACGTTTTAACTCCTGAAGAAAAAGGGCAAATGCATGTGGGTTACGCAACATTTGATGAGTTAAAAAAAGCATTTATCGAAGCCTTAGAACACCCAAAAGATGCGTTGCTAAAAGAATTTGTTGAAAAAATAGCTCCTTCAGAACATCTGCTCTACTTTTTAAAATACAATATTTTCAAAAAAACAGAACTCTTGTATGTAAACATCCCTTATATCAAAGAACAATACCTGAATGTATTGATTGATTATAAATACAACTACTGGAACAACACCAATCAAGGGTTAACCTACTATAAAGCGGAATTAACAGACACGGTAGATTATACCGGTTACACGCAATTTGGCGTGACCAATAAAAGACGGGACAACAGCAATTACACCTCAAAAATACTTGGGGATTTCCTAAGAAACGCTGTAAAAATTAATGGCTTTTGGATCAGTAGCAATTTCATGAAAGGCAATTTCTAAAACAAGTCAATCTTCTCTTTTTGTAAAAAAAGCGTTGCTATGAGTTATTCAAATCGCCAGTTTTCTACTACCCGACTTTGCGGTACCACATCCCCACGCTACCACTCTATTCCTTTCGTGTGGCTTTTCAATACATAAAACGCTTCCGGATGCTTTGCTATATTGTGCTTACTTATTCTGTTTTTTTCTTAGAATGTAGTAATGAGGATAAAAACGAACATCCTCAACCTCCTAAAACGAATAGCCTACCATAAAACTAAGGGAATTTGTTCGCACATGACCACCATTCCAAACGTCGTTTTTATTGATTTTGGCTAACCCTAAATTGTTTCGGATTTCGAGGTGAATACTGTTTTGACTGCCGATGTCAAAGTGTTTACCCAGTCCAACGGTTAAACCATAATCAAGTTTTTTGTAATCATTGGAAAGGTCAACATCAGCATTTAACTCCGGGACTTCTATATCAGAAGTGAGGGTTGCCTTAAGCAAGTAACCCACAAACGGACCACCATTGACAAAGAAACTGTTTTTGTCTGTAAATTGATAGTGTAATAAAATCGGCATAACCAAATAATCAAAATGCCTTTTGGAGGTGAAGTCATAAAGCTGTGCCGGTTCTTCAAAGCTATTTCTGATTTCAACTATATTATCGGCTTTTTGGGTTTTTCGTTCATAGTTCAGTTCTACTCGCAAGCTTACTTTTTCTTTCAATGGATAAGTTAAACTTATTCCTCCCAAATAGCCAAAAGCAGCACTTTCGTCATATTGGGATGTAATGTCTGCCGGAATAGTATAGCCTCTCAAGCCCGAATAATTAAGCCCTGCATGAACACCAAACCGAAGTTTTGTAGTTTGAGCAAACGTAAACAGTGAAAACAAAACAAACAAAACAACGATTCCTTTTTTCATCACAAAACCATTTTAAAGATTACAACGGCCAAAAATAATTTTTTTAGGGAGATAACGACTACTTTAAAAGA
The DNA here is from genome assembly GCA_017302935.1 of Flavobacteriales bacterium. Taxonomy (GTDB): domain Bacteria; phylum Bacteroidota; class Bacteroidia; order Flavobacteriales; family Flavobacteriaceae; genus Flavobacterium. The sequence goes on from JAFLBT010000028.1 coordinate 13,162, forward strand.
AAAAACTAATACTCAGGGGTCACATTAATTACCCCCAACCACACCAACACCACATACACCAAACACATCACCGCCATCAAACGAGTAAGATAATGCATTATCGTAAAATACCACGGCACTTTCTCCACCAAACCCGGATTGAGGTTGTTTAACCGCTTTTTAAAATAAGCCATAAAAAAGGGTGCGAAATACCAAAAAAAGGCAAAGCTGAGGAGGAAAGCGAGGGTGATGGGGATTTTTTGGAGCATAATTTAAAATAAATTATAAAATACTTTCTATCTTTTTTAATGCATCTTTAAAGCTGAGAGGTTTTGACTTATAATTGATATAACTTTTATGAGATTCATCAATTAATAAATTGATGTAAAAGATTCCATTTAAATAATTATCAAATTCAAGTTTTTCTTTAATTTCATTTAGTTTTGATTTGGTCATTTTATATCCATCATCAGACTTTGATATATTAGAAACATAATTAATTAAAAAATTGCTCAATCCACTAAACCTAATCTCAATATCCCTTTTAACTCCATAAAACTGTTTAAATAAGGTATGTAAAATATTATAATCTTCAATTTTATTAAAATTAAAATATGAGTTTTCACTAATTGATCTATTGCTATCTCCTTTTAAAAAAGAATCAATATAATTTAAAGCTGTTATTGAGTTAAGTTCAAATAATATTGAAAGGGCATTTGAATTAAACTGCTTTTTGCTGTTCATGATATTCATTTCTAAATAATTTACAGCAATTTTTTCACAAAAATCTTTGTATTTAGTATTTTCTTGTAATATTTTAATTGCGACCCAACATGAATATTGATCAATATCTGAACACATTTTCTTTAATAATTCAAAATCAAATGTTAATTCAATATATTTTCGAAGAGTTTTGTCATCGATAAAATTATCTTTTAAAAAATATTCACGGACCGAAGAAAATGTTTTTGTCAAGTTATTATTTACAGCATATTCGATATGTCTATTTAATGAAAAGGAAATCATCTTTTTTGATAATAGATTTTCAATAACTCTTTCATTAAATAATTCTAAATTTGTGATTCTCGATTTTAGATTATAAAAATTTTCTTCTTCTCCACTATGTTTGTCTATATCAAAAAATATTAATGAATTTAAAAGAAAATCAATCGACATTTCAATATCATATTTAAGTGTAAAATATAAAATTACTTTCAACTTTTCATAATCAACACCTAAATTAAAATAATTTTTTTCGGAGATTATAAATATCTTATCAAATTCAATTGTTTCAGCATTAATTTTGCACCAATCAGCGATAAACCCTTTTTGATATTCACTAAATAATAGTTTTTCATTTGATTCTTCATTTGATTCTAATTTGTACATTATCTCTCTTAAAACAATCACATCATTATTTATTAATAACTCTTTCACATCATTAATAGAAATAATGTTTTTATAAGCATTAGAAATTTGTTCAAGTATAGAATATTCAATATCTATCAATTTATCATGACCATTAGTATCATACCATTTTGTTTCAATGTTTCTGATATTTTCTATAGATAATACCTCCCCGTTTTCAAGAAAAATTTTTTCGATTCTAAAAATTAATACTTCTTTATCAAAAAGTAAATTGAAATTTTCCTGCAATCTATTTTTAAACTCTACATTTTTTTTTTGAAATTCATCTTCTGATATAAACTTTCTATTAAAAACAAATCCTTTTTCAATCATTATTTGATTAAAACTTTCAGCTAATTTTCTATTTCCATGATTGGAAATAGTATTTCTGAAATAGTCAATTTCGTCAATATTTATAACTCCTTCAACAAATTTATCAATAACAATTTTTATTGTAAATTCATTTGTGATAGATGCTAGAAAAAATCTTATTTCACTAAAATCACAATTAGAAATAAGAAAATCAAATGCCTGAACTTGTGATTTTGGCTTAGCCTTTATAATTAATAATTTTAAATTATTTTCCTTAAAGAATAATTTTTTGTTTAATTTTATTGAGTTTAACAACCTAATAAAAAAATCTTCCTCGAGACTATCAAAAAATAAACACCTATCGATAATCTTATCTACATTATTTTGTTTGTAATGAATCTTATCTGAATATTCAAAATAATATTTAGCAATTTCAATAAAAGTTTCTGATGACTTTATTCTAACAATAATTTCGTTAATCAACCATTTATTACCTCTTAGCACTCTATCTTCAATTTCTCTTCTGTTTATTTCATATTCTCGAAAAAATTCCTCTTTTATATACCAAATATAATCGTCAACAAACTCTAAATCATTTATAAGAAATAATAATTCAACACAAATCATTTTATTGGTTTCAACTTTAAATAATTCAAATATTTTCTTAAGATATATTGAATCACATTTGTGAAATTTTAATTGTTTAATACAACTTAAAATTTTTGCTTTTGTAGTCTTTTGTATATTTTTTTCTAATAAAAAATATAATTCATTCTTTAAAAAATCTGAATCATAATTTTCAATTTTGAAAAAGCTGATTACTTCAAGAGCAGAAATAATAATTCGAAAATGTAACTTATCATTAATTATTATTGCTGTTAAAAAATCGTAATTTTCTTTACAATCTGCAAAATCTGCAATTTCTTTAACTGAAAATGGGCTATTTGTAGTTATCCAAAATGACTTAGTTATACAATGATTATTGAAATAATCTTGAAAGACTTTTACACGATAATTTTCAACTCTATTTTTATCAGCCTTGAAGAGAATTTCTGGTTCATTTACAACAAACCATTCAATTAATTTTTCTTTATTGTCATTTTCGACAATATTTAATAAAAAAGTAATTGTATTAAAAAGTGATGGTTGAGATTTATTGGCTGAATTAATAACAATAAAATCTAAAATATTTTTAATTGGTAATTCAGATAATGTTGAAGCTGCAAAATATTCCTGAATATTTTTATGTTCAAAAAAATAATTATCATAACCAAATTGTTTGTCTAAAAAAGGATTTTTTTTAAATTCCCGAAAATCAAATGAATTATGTTTTGTAATTTCATAAAGTTTTTCATCTGTAATAATATTTACATTTGTCAATTCATTAATTAGTGACATTTTTTTTGAAATACTTTTTATTAATGGTATGTTTAGAGATAATTTTACTAATTTATCTTTCTTATCTATTTTTAATCTTGAATTTATATAAACTTCCCATACTTCAGATATATTTTGAGGTAATTTATTATTTTCTTTGATATAGTTTGCTAATATTTCTACTTGAAAAGGAGTTTTCAGGAAACGATAAACTTCATCAGAAAAATCTAGATTCTGGATGGTTTCACCTATATTATGCTTCAGTAATTCAATGCATTGTTCCCGACTTAAATCTTTTAGATAATATTTTTTAAATCCAGGAATATCATTTACAAAACTTTCAAATATATTCGTTCTACAACTTATGATACATTTATATTTATCTGAAATTTCATTTCCCAAAAAATTAACCAATTTAGATTTAAAGTATTCAATATCTGGAATCTCATCTATACCATCAAGGATTATTAATGTTTTATTTAAATCTTTATAAATATTTGGCAAATAACTTTCTAAGGAATCAGTATTTGTAAAATTTTTTAAACTTTTAAAAATTGGAATATATCCATCTACTTCGCCGACTTTCCAATTCCTTAAAGCAATATTGATTAATTCAGTTGATTTTCCTGTTCCTGGATTTCCTAAAATAACAACTTTATTATCTTTCAATAATATATCAGATAATTTTAAAGTTTGATAATTTTCATTAGAAAAAGTTAGATTGTTAGGTATTTCCTCAGAAAATTCTCTTTCTATATAATTTTCAATAAATTTTATATCTCCCAAAAATTTAAACTTTTCTTCCTCCTCTACAAAAATTTTTTTTAATGGTTTTCTTGAAAAAATTAAATTTTTAAACCTTAAAATCTCACTTTCTCTATTAATAGCAAAATCAACTTCATAACCATAAATTTGCTTAAAAAAACTTTCATTAAGTGCGAATAATTCTTTTATTTTATTAGATATATCTAAAGCATAATATTTAAACTTAAATTTTTCATCAATTGTAGGAGATAATTTTTCTGAATTATCCTCATTTGAGAAGTTTGATTTTGGATTAATGGCGATGAATAAATCATTTTCACTCAACTCATAGTTTGTTTCTAAATTGAGACCTTTTTTTAAAATATTTCCAATAGATAAATCAGATTCATAATTTTTACATTCTATAAATATCTTAGTTTCTGTATAGTTTAAAGAAACTATAAGTAAAATATCAAAACCATTTTGACTTCCTGATTTTTGAACTCGTGCTTTTGTAACTATGAAACCTATTTCCTCAAATAACCAAGTAAAAAAATCTTTTGTTATAACTTCAAAACTACTGCCCTTTTCTTGATTTGTCATATTTTATTACGGTTTACTAATTATCCCAAATCTAACAAAATCCCACCACAAAAACCAATGTAAGTTATTGACTATAAATTCATTTTATCAACAACGTAAAAGCAATTAGACTAAAACCCAAAAAAATCTTCAAAAAAATCCATTTCCTACCTTTCTCAATCTCAATACCTTACCAAAAAACAAGCGTAAAAATCACACACATTGTGTGTATAACTAATTGATAATGATCTATTTGTGTTTTGATATGTCAAAATTTGATCACATCTTTGTGGCAAATCATACGCAAATGGATGTACGCTTTGAACGAACAGAACACACTACGGTAGAGTGGCTCACTCCTCCCGAACTCGTCAAACAGTTGGGTGTGTTCGACCTTGACCCGTGCACGCCCGTTCATCCGCCGTTTGTGCATGCTACGCATAACTTGACCATTCATGACAATGGACTCGCCCAACCGTGGTTCGGGAGAGTGTACCTCAACCCACCCTACGGCAAAGGCATGGAAAAATGGCTCGAAAAATTGAAAATCCACGGCAACGGCATCGCCCTCATCTTTGCCCGCACCGAAACCAAATGCTTTTTTGACCACATTTGGCACGATGCTCATGCCGTTTTATTCGTAAAAGGAAGAATTAGATTCTACACCACCAAAGGCGAACAAAAAGGAACACCCGGTGCTCCCAGTATTTTTATTGCGTATGGGGAAGAAAATGCCATCGCACTCGAAAAGGCAGGCATCAGCGGAAAGTTCATCCAACTAAAGTAATGCATACACGATAAACTCCGACACATTGTATTCCGCATCGATAATCCATTCGTTTTCCTGCAAGAGTTTTACAATTGCCTCGTTTTCGTTGTTCACCCCTTCCACGATACCTAAAACCTGCAAATTCTCTACCGAATAATCCGTATTAGGGGCAATTGTTTCGCCCTCGGGCGTGAGGATGATGTATTTTTTCATTGCCATAACTTTTTATAGTTTCCATTCCCCAAAAACTCAATTAATCCCAAATCACGTAAAAGTTGCAATTGTTGTCTAATTTTGGCAGGTATTGTATTATTGTTGGGATACTTATTTTGTAATTGGGGTACAAAAGCATTAATATCATTCAAAGTAAACACTTCTTTGGGAATGGCTTGAATACAATTGAAAACAATCAATTTCCAACCTTTTAAAGTACTGCTAATGATACCGTCAGGTAAAGTAATTACATCATTTTTTTCAACCGAAGCATTCATTGAATATGAAGGTAACGGAATCTGCTCGTTTTTAGGAATTCTTTGCAATAACGACCGAACTTCTTTGATGTGTTTTAATTCAATCTGTCCCATTGTTTCATCACGCAACAATTGATTAAAATCGTTACTGATTTCAGAAACAATCGTTGGTTCATCAGTGTAAAAACCGTATTCATAATTTTGAACTAAACCACCATTTGTAAGGTTGGAAGAAGTAACAATAGCTTGTTTTTCATCAAATAAGTAAATTTTGGAATGTAACCTTGAAAAATTCTTCACCACGCCTTTACTTTTAAGGATATGTTCTAAACCATTTAAATCAACCGAACCGTTATAAATGTTCATCAACTTAAATGAAGTAATCAATTCTAGCGAACTATTCTTTTTTTTGTGTTGTAATAATTCCGCACAAACGGACTCCTTGACAAAAGGAGAAGTAATCTTAATCGATTCCTTGGCATCGGAAACCAATTGCATCAATTCATTTTTCCACGGAGTTTTAATGATTTTCATTCTTATAAGAATAGTATACTCCAAACCTACTACTTTTTACGGTGATTATCAAATGGGAAAATGCAGTTTTTTTTTTTGGAGTGATTAGTGATTAGTAATTAGTGATTAGTAATTAGTGATTAGTAATTAGTGAGAAGTCCTTAGTGAATAGTCCTTAGTGAGAAGTCAACAGATAACAGATAACAGATAACAGACAACCGAAAACAGATAACAGATAACAGATAACAGATAACCGACAACAGTAAACCCTTTATTGAAGTCGCCTTTTTAAAAAAAGTACCTTTTCCGAATGAATGTAAAATGGATGTGCTATGAAACCACTAAAATAAGTGAAATACACTTCATTTTGCCTAAAAAAATCAATTCTCAATCAAAAAAAATCCAAACACTTTTTCAAGTATTTGGATTAATAGTGTAAATATCTTTTTTTTATTGAAGTGGCAAAAACACTTCCGCCATCATGCATCGGGCACTTCCACCTCCACAGGCTTCAATGGTATCCAGATTAGCGTGCAAAATTTCGCAATGTTCTTCTATTTTATGAATCTGGCTTTTAGTCAAACTTTGGTAAGCCGAATTACTCATCACCAAATAGCGTTTATCGTCTTTTCCTTTTACTTGCAGCATGTTTCCGGCAAAGTTATTCACTTGGTCTTCGGTTACTAAAATGATGTCTTTTCCGTCGGCTTTTAGATTATCTAACACCATTTTGCGTTCTTGTTTATCGTCGATACAATCCGCACAAACTACAGCAAACGTTTCGGCAATACACATCATTACGTTGGTATGGTACATGTGTTTTCGTTCACCTTTCACCGTTTGATACGCTTCAAAAATCACCGGAGCCAAATCAAAATCTTCACAAAACTCGATGAACAATTCTTCATCGGCACGAGGCGAAAGAGCACAATAGGCTTTTCCGTTATCGCGGTCTAAGACAATACTTCCGGTGCCTTCCAAAAAGAAGCCGTCTTCTTCGGCTGAGGTATAATCCATGATTTCGTTAATCACGAAACCTTTGTCTTCCAAAACATCCAAAATATCTTCCCGACGTTCTGCTCTTCTGTTTTCAGCAAACATGGGATACAACGTCACATCACCATTCTCATGAAAGGAAATCCAATTGTTGGGAAAAATACTGTCGGGCGTGTCCGGGTCAAGCGTATCCTCTACCACAATCACGTTTACACCTACTTTGCGAAGCTTCTCTACAAACGCATCAAACTCGTTTTGAGCTTTGGCATTTACGGTAGAAGGAGTCGTATTTTCTAATACTTTTTGATAATAATTATTCACGGCCGTTTGCTCGTTCATTCTGAAGGCAACGGGACGAATCATGAGGATGGAGTTGGTGGTTTGGTTCATTTTCTGTTGTCTGTTATCTGTTGTTGGTTGTCTGTTGTTGGTTGTCTGTTGTCTGTTGTCTGTTGTCTGTTGACGGATAACGGATAACGGACAACCGACAACAGATTATCTCCAGTTTTCTTCTACATATTTTATAAAGGTAAAAATTTTAGCACCTAAAATATCATATTCACTTATAAATTCATCAATATTTGGAATAACTCCCGGATATAACCGATTGATTTTAAAAAGATGATTCTTTGTTTCCAAGCAACTACTATGGCTAAAAACTAAAAATCGCACAAAATCTGCCTTATATCTTTTTCTTCCGTAACCTTCTAAAATGTTTGAAACTACGGAATCGGATGATCTTCTCACTTGACTTCCTAATTCATATAGCTCATATTTCGGCAAAAGTAATGATGCTGGATGAACTTTAAAAAATAATGCTAAACTTAAATGATAAATGTCTAAATCGTTATAACTTTTCATGGCGTATATATTAATTTTATTGGTTTATATTTCTTAAAAAAACAGATGTGATCTCAGTCAACCGACAACGGATAACAGACAACCGACAACTATTTATCCCTCACCAAAGGCAAAGTCGAACATCTTAAAAGTCCTTCTTGTTTGGCAATTTCTGCATACGGAATTTCTTCTACGGTAAATCCGTTTTCACGAAGCCAGTTATTTAGGCGGGTAAAATTCTTTTCAGAAACTACCACATCAGGTGCGATAGAAAACACATTGGAATTCATGTGGTACATTTCGTCACGGGTGATGTGAAACAGATTTTCTTTCCCGAAAAGGTTGACTAAAAACACATAATCCGCCTCTTCACGGAAGCCACTTTTGTAGATGATTCCTTTATTCGTGCCAACGGGTTGAAAGCAACAATCAAGGTGCAACGCATTGTCTCTTGCTTCTAATTTCGATTTCACTAAGTCAAACTCTTTTACTTTTTTGTGGGGAAATAGTTGTTTGATGTATTCCACACCTTGCATATTCGTACGAGCCGTAATGTAATCTTTGTAATCGGAACCTTTGTAAGTACCAATGAAAATATAATCATTCCACAACATAACATCTCCCCCTTCAATGTGTACTTCCTCCGGCGGACGAACGACTTTTTTCGGGTCAATGTGGTCAATGACGTATTGAATGGCATCCAATTCTTTTTCTCTGTCCGGTAAGATGTTGGCTTTGATAAACACATCATCAATCACAAAACCAATATCACGACTAAAAATTTGGTTATAATTAGGAATGATATCCGGACGGAATACTTCCACATCGTATTTTTTGAATACTTGATTGAACGCTTCCATTTCGTTGACCATATCGGCTTCAACGGGATAGGTTCCGGCTAGAATGTGTTCAAGTGATTTTGGGTCATAGGCTTCTTCGGTGGTGGGTGTTGGACCATTATTTACAGCGGTTCCTAACACCACAGCCCTCAATCGGGACGTTTCATTTTGTACATTCAGTGGTAGCATGACTATTGCTTTTGACTTTTTACAAAGATAAAAAAAGGCTTTCCAAAAGCAATGTTTTTAAAGTATTAATAATTTTGGAGGTGTGATTTTACGTTTTCTTTAAAAAAGAAAGCCTTCTTTTGGGGAAGGCTTTCTAAAGTAATTTATATTATTACGATTATCTTTTCTCCACCGGAACAAAATCTCTCAACGGATGTCCCACATACACTTGACGTGGTCTTCCGATTGGTTCTTTGTTCACTCGCATTTCTTTCCATTGAGCAATCCAGCCCGGTAAACGACCGATAGCAAACATTACGGTAAACATTTCGGTTGGAATACCTAATGCACGGTAAATGATTCCGGAGTAGAAGTCAACGTTTGGATATAAGTTTCTCGCTTTGAAATATTCGTCTTCTAAGGCTACTTTTTCTAATTGTTTAGCGATATCTAATAATGGATCATCTACGCCAAGAGCGGTTAAAACATCATCGGCTGCTTTTTTGATGATGGTTGCACGTGGGTCAAAGTTTTTATACACACGGTGACCAAATCCCATCAAACGGAATGGATCATCTTTATCTTTTGCTTTTAATACAAACTTGGCTACATCGCCACCATTTTTGTGAATTTCTTCTAACATTTCCAATACTGCTTGGTTGGCTCCACCGTGAAGTGGTCCCCATAAAGCAGAAACACCGGCAGAAATAGAAGCAAACAATCCGGCATGTGAAGAACCAACGATTCTTACGGTTGAAGTAGAACAGTTTTGCTCATGGTCAGCGTGAAGGATAAATAACTTATCTAACGCTTGTACCACAACCGGGTCAATTTTATAAGGGCCGGTTGGCAACTCATACATCAAATGCATGAAGTTTTCCACATAACCTTTCGTATTATCATAATAATTTAACGGATACCCCATTGATTTACGGTACGTCCAAGTAGCAATCACCAAGAATTTACCCATGGTTTTGCACACCGCTTCATACATTTCTTTTTCGTTGTGTGGATTAACCGACTTTGGATTAAAAGCAGTCAACGCACTGGTCAATGAAGCTAATACACCCATTGGGTGAGCTGTTTTTGGAAAACCGTCGATGATGTTTTTCATCTCCTCGTTTACCAAGGTATATTTGCGAATATCGTTTTCAAATTTTTCCAATTGCGTTTTGGTAGGTAATTCTCCAAAAATCAACAAATAAGAAACTTCTAAGAAATCGGCTTTTTCGGCTAAATCTTCAATAGAATATCCGCGGTAGCGAAGGATTCCTTCTTCTCCATCTAAAAAAGTAATTTCACTTTTGCACGAACCGGAGTTTTTATAACCCGGGTCAAGCGTAATCGCACCGGTTAAGGCACGTAGTTGTTCAATGTCGATGGCAGGTTCATTTTCACTTCCAACTATTACCGGAAACTCATACTCTTTACCTTCGTACGTTAATATGGCTGTTTTTGACATGATTATATATAAAATTAATAGGTATAAATAATGTTTTTTGCGAAATTACGAAATAAACTAGGATTGTTAAAATTTTATTCGAAACGTTTTCGTTAAATTTAGCATAAAAATTGCTAATTTCCTATACATCTAATCAAATACAAAAAAACTCACGCATTTTCATACGTGAGTTGCTAACTAAAATTATTATAAACCACTTATTCTTTCACCAATTTTTCAACTTTAGTTCCTTTGTCCGTATTAATTTTTATAAAATACAAACCGTTTGCTCTTGATGAAACATTCAATTCTGAGTGAACATCATTGACCAATTGTGTTTGTAATAATCTTCCCTGAACATCATACAATTCAATGGTTTTAATGGTTGAATTTTCTTTGATAGTAATGTTGACAACATCTTTCACCGGATTTGGATAAATGGAAATCAAATTATCTACAACCGGATTAACAACACTCAACGCTTGGAATAAGGTTTCCGCCTCATTTGTCACGATTGGGAAATTATAATCAAAATAAATATTGGCTTTTTTAGCGACCATATCACCCACTTGAAGTGTTGGTTTGGTTTTCATTTTTAATAAAATGTTTCCATGACCGCCAGATTCCAATTGAATGTTTTCAAAGATAAATTCTATTTTATTACCATTCATACGAACGTAAGCATCATGAGAAGATGAAAGCATTTGTAACGAATTAGTATCAAATTGATTTGAATCAATCTCTACTTTCACAACTATATTTTCAGCCGGAGCATTACCGGTATTTTCAAAACGAATGACATAATGCAAATAATTCCCGATTTCTGATGGAGGAACCACATCGCCTTGCAGACAAGTAATGTCATTTGGATCGTAGGAACCTACAACGGTTTGGTTGAATACAAACGTATTGTCTTGTACCATTTCATCACCCGCTTGAGGAAGAATAACCGACGTAAACACTAACACATCATCAATATTTACCGGATTTTCAGGGTCTGTGGGAGGATTAATCTGCATGGAAACCACAATACTTCTTGATTCAAACGGCATCAAATCAGCATAATCCCATTGCAACCCAC
>JAFLBT010000029.1 GCA_017302935.1 Flavobacteriales bacterium
GAACAAGAACTGCGAGAATTTGTAATAAGACATTATGAAGACCTAATACTTAAGCAAAAAATACTCCTATTAAGATCTTCCAATTTAGGTAATGCGAAAGTAAATATGGAAATGGTAGAAAAAGAGTTTAGAAATGGTTTAATACCCATTTCAGAATATGTTAGAATTTCTGATATGACAGCACGAATTGCTACAGAATTTGAACAAGCCAAATCAGATTATTCAACTTCAAAAGGACTTTTAGAGAATTTAACAGGTATAGAAATAAACTAATAATTAATTTTTGAATAAGTAAATTATAAAAACCAAAAAACACAAACTCAACACTATCTTCTATTGAGTTTGTGTTTTATAAATTACAAACTTTTCTTCTGTTTCTCCACAAAACCGTCGGCTTGCAGTTCTAACAATTCAATCGCTCGTTTTTTCTTGTAATCGTATAAAGCTTTGTCTTCTCGAATGTCGGCATACACTTTATCGTAGATGAAAGCATCAGTTTGTTTTTGCAATTCGCTTTGGTATTTGTTTTGGGCTAAAACATTTTTTACCGCCCACTCGCCTTCTTCTTGTTTAAAATCGTATTCGCCTCGTGGCGATAATAATTTGGCAATAATGGGTGACGTTTCAATCGCTAAAAAAAGTAACATGATAAAAAATGACGGCAACCAAGGTAGCTTATTCAACGCATTGATGCGAGCCATCAAACCATCAAAACCATCGATGATGGGTTGGGTTTCGGCTACTTTTTTATCTAAATCGGCTTGGAGCGTTTTCCCTTTGGCTTCTAATTCGGTGATTTTTGCTTGATTTGTCGTTTTTAAAGTGGCTAATTCTTGCAACGCCGCATCGTGTTTTTCACGTTTTTCTTTGTAAACCGGACCTTTTCCTAGTTTTTTGGTTCCGGCTGTTCCTTCAGCTTCGGTAATATAAACAGCATATAAATCGTTGACTTCTTTTTCTTTTTTCAAGATGTCTGATTTGAGACTGTCGATTTGAGCTTTATTTTGATCTACATCGGATTGAAAATAATTGGCCACTTGTTTTTTGTTATTCATCGCCATTTCGTTCTTTTCTTTCAGCAAAACGGTATTGATTTCTTTTTCAAAAATTTTGATTTCCAATGGTTTTGAAATGACGATTGCGATGATTACCGCCAACACAATTCGGGGTGAAGCTTGAATGAATTCATCCAGAAAACTGTCTCTTTTTTTGATGGTAGAAACAATAAAACGGTCAAGGTTAAAAATGAGTAAACCCCAAACGAATCCAAAAAATACTGCAGTATAAACGTTGTCAAAAACGGTGTAAAGAGCATAACTACCGGCAATAAAAGCCATGACTGCCGTAAAAAAAACCGTGGCACCAATTCCGGCATATTTATTTTGTTCACCATTGGAACAACTTTCGATGATTTGCTTGTCGGCACCCGAACAAAGCAGAAAGAATTTTTTGAGCATGAGGATTGATTTTGATTGATGATGATTGATACAAATTTAACGCCAAATGTTTCAATTTGTTATAATTAGTTGAAAAATTAATGTTTAATATAGATCTGCTGATTTGCTAATTTTTTTTTAAAAGAAAAACCCGCTAGAATGGAGCGGATTTGATTAGATTTTTTTAAATAAATTATTTTACATCAGAAATAAAAGCAACAATATATTTTGCAATTTCAATTTGCCCTTTTTCACTTGAAATATAATTTCTATCATTTTCATTTGAAAGAAATCCAAGCTCAACCACCATTGATGGACAGTCAGAATTTTTCAAAATCCAAAAAGGAGCAATTTTTAAACCTCTATTTCTCAATTGTGTATTAGTTAATTTTGAAGAAAGTAATTCTGCTAATTCTTTTGTTTTATCAAAAAAATCAATTTTATTACTTATAAAAACTTCAAATCCGTTTGTAAAAATATTTTTACTGCTGTTTATATGAAGTGATATAACTAAATCGGGTTTTAAGTTATTAATTAAATTAGTTCTATCATTTAAAGTTATAAATTCATCATTGCTTCTTGTAAAGTGAATTTCTACAGCAGAATCAGAATGTATTTCTTTAATTCTTTTTGCTATTTCTGAAGTTAAAGTTTTTTCCTTCCATTCATCTTTTATTGCACCAAAATCATGACCGCCATGACCTGCATCAATTACTATAACTTTCTTGTCTTTTTTCTCATTTAATGGAATGACATAATTTTCAATTTTATCATTAATACTAGAAATTGTTTCTTTTTTAAATTTATCAATTGATTCATCATTTCTAGTCTTATCAATAACAATTTTTATTGAATCTTTACTTTTATGATTAAAACTATTTGTATTGATTAAATCAAAGTCTTTTTCTACATAATTTATATTTATAATTTTCTCTTTAGCTATTACATCTATACAGAAAAAGTAGATTAACCCAAAAAAAACTGGAACAATAGCTATTTTTTTAAAAAATGCAATCTTTTGTGATGTGTGTTTTGTCATCATAATTAATCTTTTTTTAGTTACTGAATAATTTAAATTACTAGCTAAGTAAATATTCTTAAAGTTATTACTTTTTTTCAAGAGCAAATTTTGGTAAAAGGAAACATTATTATAAGTTTTCAAAATTTCTTCGTCAGCGAGAAATTCATGATTGAGTTGAATTGCTTTTTTGTAGAAAATAAAAATTGGATTGAACCAAAAAATTACTTTTAAGAATTCAATAAATAAAATGTCTAACGTATGTTTTTGAGCAACATGAACCAATTCATGAGCGTACAACTCTTCTTCAATACTTCTATTGTTAAAATCTTCAATATTAATAAAGATCGAATTTAAGAAAGTATAAGGTAGTGTTTTCTCTTCAACCAAAATCAAATTGGCATTTTTAAATTTTAAAATTGTTTTGGATTTGGATTTAACAATTAATTTCCAAACATTTTTACCAAATCTCAATAACAAAAAACAGCTAATAATTCCATACAAACTCCATAATAAGTATGGAAAAAAGTTGATTTTTTCTTCTATTAGTAAACTATTTTGATGTATTTCATTTTCAGTAATTATTGATGAAGTTATAACTGTTTTCAAAGGTTCTAATTTTTGAAAAACAGGGACTATTTTGAAGATTTGAAAATTCAAAAACGGAATTACAATTGAAATCACAATTGAAAGTAAAAGATAAACCCGATTAAATTGATGTATTTTTTCTCGTTCTAAAAATAAATTATAAAAAAACAAAAACACTGCTAAACAAATAGTTGATTCTATGAGAAAGTTTGTCATTTTTTCTTTTTTTGAAGTTCTACGTCAATGATTTTTTTGAGTTCTTCAAGTTCTTTTTCAGAAAGGTTAGTTTCTTTGGTAAAAAAAGAGGCAAACTGAGATGCCGAATCGTTGAAGAAATTTTTGATTAGTCCGTTTACGTGTTTTGAAAAATAATCTGATTTTTTAACTAACGGATAATATTGTCTTGAATTTCCAAACTCTTGATAGGCAACAAATTTTTTGTCTATCATTCTTTTTAATAACGTTGCAATTGTTGTGGTAGCTGGTTTTGGCTCTGTATAAACTTCTAGCAATTCTTTCATGAATGCTTTTTCGAGTTTCCACAAATGTTCCATTAGTTGTTCTTCTGCATTGGATAAATTCATTTCTACATATTTAGAATTAACTCTACAAATGTAGAATATAAATTTTAATGTGCAAATTTTTTTGGGAAAATATTTCAAAAAATGCTGATTAATAGCACACTTTGCACCCGGGATAGTAGCGGAAAGCCTACAGGACGGTGATTGTGTTTTTTGCCGGGTTGGGCCGGCGACCAACGGAAGCCGAGCCCAACCCTACAAAAAACCAACCAACGGACGAGGACTTGCAGCGAATAGCCCGAATTAGGGCCATAAAAAAACCGCTTACTCCACGGAATAAACGGTTTTACAATTTGTGAATTTGCGGTTGATTTATTTACTCAACTCTACAAAATATTTATAAAACAACGGAATGGTTTCGATTCCTTTGAGGTAATTGAAGATTCCGAAATGTTCGTTGGGTGAATGGATTGCATCGCTGTCGAGACCAAATCCCATTAGGATAGTTTTGGATTTTAATTCTTTTTCGAACAGAGCCACAATCGGAATACTACCGCCGGAACGCACCGGAATGGCCGGTACACCAAACGTTTCGGTATACGCTTTGTTGGCCGCTTGATAACCGATGCTGTCGATTGGCGTTACATAACCTTGACCGCCATGATGCGGCGTTACTTTTACTTTTACCGATTTGGGTGCGATGCTTTCGAAGTGATTTTTGAACAATTCGGTGATTTCTTGCCAGTCTTGGTTTGGTACTAATCGCATTGAAATTTTGGCAAAAGCTTTGCTGGCAATCACGGTTTTGGCACCTTCTCCGGTGTAGCCTCCCCAAATTCCGTTAACGTCTAAAGTTGGTCGGATAGAGTTGCGTTCGTTGGTTACATATCCGGCTTCGCCATGAATATCGGCAATATCAAGTGCTTTTTTATAGTCGTCTAAAGAAAACGGTGCTTTAGCCATTTCGGCTCTTTCCTCCAACGATAATTCTTCTACTTTGTCGTAAAAACCGGGAATGGTAATATGGTTATTTTCGTCGTGAAGTGACGCAATCATTTTGGCTAAAATGTTGATTGGATTCGCCACTGCTCCACCATACAAACCTGAATGTAAATCGCGATTGGGTCCAGTTACTTCTACCTCAACATAACTTAAACCTCTCAAACCTGTGGTGATGGAAGGTTGTTGGTTGGAAATCATTCCCGTATCGGAAATTAGAATTACGTCGTTGGCTAGTTTTTCTTGGTTGCGTTCTACGAACCAACTAAGGCTTTTTGAACCGACTTCTTCTTCGCCTTCGATCATGAATTTGACGTTGCAAGGCAAGCAATTGTTGGCAATCATGTATTCAAATGCTTTTACGTGCATGTACATTTGCCCTTTATCGTCGCACGAACCACGAGCGAAAATAGCACCTTCCGGATGAATTTCAGTGGTTTTGATAACGGGTTCAAACGGTGGCGAAGTCCATAAATCCATGGGGTCTGGAGGTTGCACGTCGTAATGACCGTACACCAAAACCGTTGGCAAATTCTTGTCAATGATTTTTTCTCCGTAAACGATGGGATAACCAGGGGTCTCACAAAGTTCTACGAGGTCGCAACCGGCTTTTTCTAGGCTGGCTTTTACGGCTTCGGCGGTATCAATCACATCTTGAGCATAAGCCGAATCAGCACTTACGGATGGAATTTTAAGTAAATCGATCAGTTCACTTATGAATCGTTCTTTGTTTTGTTGAACGTAGTTTTTTATGTTGTCCATTATATAAAGTAAAAATGATAAAGTTCAAAAGTACGAAAAAAATAAGGGTAAAAAAATTGATTCTTCTTGAATAAAATTCAAAATAATCTCTATATTTGCACCCACTTATTGAAACAGCTACTGTTTTATAACCCTGCGGGTGTGGTGAAATTGGTAGACACGCCAGACTTAGGATCTGGTGCCGCAAGGTGTGTAGGTTCGAGTCCTATCACCCGCACAAAGCTCAAATGAAAGTTTGAGCTTTTTTGTTTTGATTTTTTTTCAATTATTTATTAAACTACAACGTTTGAGAAATGCAAATTTTAAAAAAAAAATTGTTAACTATTTAGATATATCTAAAAATAGTTATCTTAGTTTACAATTTTCAATAAACAAAAAACACATTTAATTTTATGAAAAGAATTACGTTGCTTTTCTGTGCTTTTTTCTTGTTCTTATCTACTTCACATTACAGTCAAAATTTTGGGACTTTTGCATCTGCGGTTTGGTTGACAGATTGTAATACCTCCAATTTTTTTAATACCACAGGTGAAGGACCAAGTTTAATTGGACCTCCACAAAATGTATTTACCGATACCAATTTTGGTGTTTTTATTCAAAACTCCGGAACGTTAATATTGCGTGGTGGTGAAGTGAAAACATTTAAAACCAGTAACGGTAACGCTTGTAGTGTTCGAATGAACTACCGAATTTACCTTGAATCAGACACTCCCGGCGGATTTAACACCATTGATTTTCCTTTTTTTAATGATTGTAACACGGCAATTAGTGAATTCCCTTCCGGCGGACCCTGTGGCGAAGGTGATCAAAAATGGCAAAGAGTTATCGCTGATGGCACCACCACGCCGTTTAGTCCGGTTAACTTGACTGCTTTTGCTCCCGGAAATTATGTATTGGAAGTGTATTATGATGTGACTGGTGATTTTGATTCACCTTCGCAATGTGATGATACCGTTTTTGTGAGCAATAACGGAAATAATTTCAAAGCCTTCTTCTCGATTAGAGCCAATCCGAACTTTATTCCATCAAATCCAACCACTTGTTCAGGAACAGAAGGTACAATTACCATTGAAAATTTAAATCCAAATTCTTCCTATTCTTTGACCTATAATGACGATGGATCATCAGTTGGACCAACTTCTATAATGGCCGACAATAATGGACAATTTGTGATTACAGGATTAAATGCCGGTAGCTACAGTAACTTTAACTTTGTGATAAACAATTGTTCAACTACAATAAACACGACAATTTCACTAAATGATCCAACGGTTAATCCACCTACATCAGGCGGAAATCAATCGGTTTGTGAAGATAGTCCCATTCAAACCTTAACTGCCCAAGCTACCACAAATGATGGGTCAATTATAATTTGGTATGATGCACCCGTTGATGGCACAATTGTTACAGGCCCAACTTTATCTAGTGTTGGCACAATAGTTTATTATGCAGAAGCTCAAAACACAACTTCAAACTGTAATAGTTCGACCAGAACTCCGGTAAGCTTAACTATTAATCCGGCTCCATTAGCTCCAACCGGAGACGCTGTTCAGTTGATTTGTAATGATGCAACTGTTATCTTTACTTTAGCTGATTTAATCGTAAATGGAGTTAATTTACAATGGTATGCCGATCAAGCTGCTACTATTCCATTGGCTACCAGTACACCAATTGTTAACAATACTACTTACTATATTACGCAAACCGTTAATGGTTGTGAAAGCAATTCAACTCTAGCTGTTTTAGCTTTGTTGAACAATCAAATTGTGCCGGAAATTACTGTTGTTCAACCAACGTGTGCCACACCAACCGGTAGTATAGAGATAACCAATCCCATTTCTTCGGGAAATGTATATCCTAATTTAATTATTTCTGAAATAACAGATGAGTCGCTTGGTTCTTTAACCTATATTGAATTATTCAACGGAACCGGAAATACCATTGATTTAGCCAACTATCGAATTAAAGTATATAATAACGGAGGTACAAATCCGTCTTGTAATTTACTATTGAGTGGTTTAATTCCTCATAATACTGTAAAAGTTGTCTCCATTGGAAGTAACGGAAATCAAGGTGGAGTAGTTCCGGATTTGGTTTTTGCGGGATGTGGTGGTGTAAATATTGATGATAATATTCGTTTAACTTCTGCCTCAGATGTATTGATTGATCTATGGGGAAGAACAGACGGAATTGCTTTTACACCAAATAACGAACCCGGATATACTTACCGAAGATTACCCACCGCTGTTGCACCAAGCACCACTTGGAATCCGGCTGACTGGGAAGCACTTGACCCACAAGATTATACGAATATTGGTCAGTTTATCAATGTTTCCTCGGGTTCTTTCGAATACAGTATTGATAATGGTGCGACCTTTCAAACGAATCCATTGTTTGGAAATTTAGCCCCCGGAACCTATACTGTTATTGTTAGAGATACCCAAACCGGTTGTATTTCACAAGCAGTAATTGTTGTATTAGCCAATCCAAATGAAAATAATGTACCGGAATTTACTTTTGGAAATACCTTAACCATTTGTTCAGGTGATGATGTTCCGGTTTTACCAACCGTTGATAACAATGGTGTCAATGGAACTTGGAATCCTACCACAATTGACAATACACAATCAAATACGTATATATTTACCCCGAATGACACACAATGTTATTCCACTTTTACTTTAACTGTATCGGTTTCTTCGTCAACAGTGCCTGTTTTTAATTTTGGAAATGCAATTACGATTTGTAACGGAGAGGCTGTTCCATCATTACCTATGATTGATAACAATGGTATTTCAGGAATTTGGAATCCAACTTCTATAGACAATTCTTTATCAGGTACTTATACTTTTATACCAGATAATAATCCATGTGCTTCGGAATATACTTTGAACGTTACCGTAAATGATGTCATCACACCGGTATTCAATTTTAATAATTCAATTTCTATTTGTACTAGTGTTCAAGCTCCACTACTTCCTACTATTGATAATAATGGAATTATAGGAAGTTGGAATCCATCACAAATTGACGATACCGATGGTGGAATTTACACTTTTACACCGGATCTGGGTCAATGTGCCGCTAATTTTATATTAACCGTTAATATTATAAATTTTGCAACGCCTGTTTTTGATTTCGGTAACACACTTACCATTTGCGAAGGCGATACTGTTCCCGTTTTACCGGATGTTGACAATAATGGTGTAAATGGTTTTTGGAGTCCGGCAGCAATTGATAATACTACAAACGGCACTTATACTTTTATCGTTAACAATTCAGAATGTGCCGTGAATTTTACCTTAACAGTAACCGTTAATCAACAAGTTGCTCCAATTTTTAATTTTGGAAATACGATAACCATTTGTAGTGGAGATGCTGTACCAACTTTGCCACTAGTTGACAACAATAGCATTTCTGGAACGTGGAATGTACCAACCATCAACAATACCCAATCGGGAACTTATATTTTTTCGCCTAATCCAAACCAATGTGCTTCATCATTTACATTAAACGTAAATGTGAATCAAAATGTAGTGCCAATATTTTCTTTTGGAAATACCTTAACTATCTGTGCGGGTGATGCGGTTCCGGTTTTGCCAAATTTATCCAACAATTCTATTTCGGGAAGTTGGAATAATTCAACCGTAAGCAACACCAATTCGGCCGTTTATACGTTCACCCCAAATGCCGGTCAATGTAGTAGTGTTTTTCAATTTACGGTAACAGTAAATCAACCCGTAATTCCTACTTTTAACTTGGCGGAAAATGTTTGCTATAATAGCCCAAGCAGTTTATTGCCAACTCTTTCTGAAAACAGCATTACCGGAACATGGAATCCTGCAAGTGTGAATACTTTACAAACTACACAATATTTATTCACACCAAGTTCTGGATGTGCCACCACAACTTTAGTAACCATTTCTGTTTTACCGGAAATTGCAATTGATGTAAATACTGATTGTGAAAACAATGTATTTATGATTGGTGCACAATTGGCAAACAATTCAGATTTAATAATAACGAATTACGAATGGCTCAACCAAAATGGTCAAATAGTTGGATTGAATGCTCCAACTTTTAATGTGACTGAATACGTAAGAAGTACTTCTGAAACAGAAACATTCCCTATTCAATTTTCTATTCGAATCACAACAGCTGATGGATGCTTTGTTGAACAACCTATAACTATTAATAACATTTTTTGTGGCATCCAAAAAGGAATTTCGCCTAATGGCGACGGAGCCAATGATTATTTTAATTTAGAATTGCTAGATGTTGAAAAACTAAGTATTTTCAATCGTTATGGTCTTGAAGTTTATCAAAAAAACAATTACAAAACAGAATGGATTGGTCAAAGCAATGATGGTAA
Source organism: Flavobacteriales bacterium (assembly GCA_017302935.1). Classification (GTDB taxonomy): domain Bacteria; phylum Bacteroidota; class Bacteroidia; order Flavobacteriales; family Flavobacteriaceae; genus Flavobacterium. The sequence continues at coordinate 9,697 of JAFLBT010000029.1, forward strand.
AGAACTACCCACTGGAACTTATTACTATGTCATCCATTTTAGAAACAGTGAAGCAAAAACCGGATGGATTTATATCAATAGAGAAAATTAATATCGCAGAGGCCAGTCAGATTTGACTGGCCTTTGTCTTAAAAATAAGTTAATCTAACTTTCCCACTTTTGAAAAATTACTATTTTGGCATGGCAAACAAAATAAACAATGAAAAACAAATTTTTAGCACTAGTAATCATGGGATTAACATTGGGACAAACCGAGGCTCAGGAAATTAAAAGACCTTTTTCTACCAATCCTTTTTTGAATCCTTATGATACTCCATTTAATGTTCCTCCATTTCATTTGATTAAAAATGAACATTTTAAACCGGCTATTGAAGAGGGAATAAAAAGACATGATTCCGAAATCAAAGCGATTGCCAACAATAATAGTGTACCAACATTTGAAAATACGATTTTAGCAATGGAAAATTCGGGAGAATTGCTTTCAAATGTTTCTACTGTTTTTTACAACTTGAATTCAGCAAATACAAATGATGAAATTCAAAACATTGCCAAAGAAGTTGCTCCTCTACTTTCTTCACATAATGACAACATCTATTTGAACAGTCAACTTTTTGGAAAAGTTAAACAACTGTGGGATACAAAAAGTAAATTAAAATTAAATGCGGAACAACACAAACTTCTAGAAAAAACATATAAGAGTTTCGTTAGAAGTGGTGCCAATTTGAATGAGGATGAAAAAAGACGACTAAGAGAACTTAACAGTGAATTAGCTGTTTTAACCTTAAAATTTGGACAAAACATTTTAGCGGAAACAAACAATTATGAATATGTTGCCAACACCAAAGAGGAACTTTCCGGATTATCAGATGATTTAATTGCAGCTGCGGCCGAGACTGCAAAAGCAAAAGGAAAACCTGGAAAATGGATGATTACCTTATCTAACTCAAGTGTGATGCCATTTTTGCAGTATTCTTCCAACAGAAAATTAAGAAAAGAAATTTGGGAAGCTTATAAAAACCGTTGCAACAATGGTAATGAATTTGACAACAACACCATTGCTGCGAGAATTGCAGCCATGCGAGCTGAAAAGGCTAAATTGTTGGGGTATCCCACTTTTGCTCACTATGTTTTAGAAGAAAGTATGGCTAAATCTCCTGAAAAAGTACTAACATTTTTAAATCAATTATGGGAACCTGCCATTGCTAAAGCAAAAATAGAAGAAGCTGAAATCAAACAAATGATTGTGGCTGAAGGAATAAATGATGATGTTCAACCCTATGACTGGCGTTATTATAGCGAAAAAATCAGAAAAGAAAAATTCGATTTAGACGAGCAAGAATTAAGACCTTATTTCAGTTTAGAAGCAGTCACCAACGGTGTATTTTTGGTTTGTGAAAAACTATACGGTCTAAAATTTAAAGAATTAAAAAACGTTCCTTCTTATCATCCGGAAGCAACTGTTTGGGAAGTACAAGAAAAAGACGGCACACATCTCGGTGTTTTATATATGGATTTTTATCCGAGAGCTTCTAAAAGAGGTGGTGCTTGGATGACCTCTTATCGACCACAAAAAACCGTTAACGGTAAACGAATTGCTCCGGTAATTTCCATTGTTTGTAATTTTTCTACACCAACCGAAAATGCTCCGGCTTTGTTTACGTTTGATGAAGTAACAACTTATTTTCATGAATTTGGCCATGCCTTACACGGATTATTATCGAATGTAACCTACAAAAGTCTAGCCGGAACTAGTGTTCCAAGAGATTTTGTTGAACTTCCTTCACAAGTGATGGAAAATTGGGCCGCTGACCCGGAAGTATTGAAAATGTATGCCAAACATTATAAAACAGGTCAAACAATTCCCGATGCATTAATCAAAAAATTAGAAAATTCAGGAACGTATGGACAAGGTTTTGCAACGGTTGAATATTTAGCTTCTGCTTTCTTAGACATGGATTTTCACAATTCTGATGGAAGAATCTCAGGTTCTGCCAATCAATTTGAAATGGATGCTATGAAACGATTGGGTTTAATTAAATCCATCATTCCAAGACATCGAGCCAATTATTTCAGTCATGTTTTTGCCGGTGGATATGCCGCAGGATATTACAGCTACATTTGGTCAGGAGTATTGGATACAGATGCTTTTGATCAATTCAAACAAACTTCATTATTCAATGCAGCAAAAGCTAACTCTTTCCGCAAAAATGTTTTGGAAAAAGGTGGAACAGAAGAACCAATGGAATTATACAAAAAATTTAGAGGAAGCGAACCAAGCATTCAACCTTTGTTGAAAAAACGCGGTTTAGACAAGCAAACAAAATAATAAACAAGGTTACTATTAATTCAAAAAAAATCCCGAAAGCTTTTATTTTTCGGGATTTTTTATTTTATTTAACCGTGATAAACTCTTGAAAGAATAATTTTAGCGTCTCTTATTTCTAACACTTCTGCTACCAACATTTCTTCTTCATTTTCAACAGAACGAACATATTCCATAAATACACGATCTGAATTCGCTGTCAATGAAGTTACTTTGTAATGCAACGTTGGCAATCGATCAAACGCTTCTTTCCACCATTCTCGCATGGCTTCTTTACCAATGACTAAACCATTCGTTTCCGGTTTTCTGATTTTTAGTTTCGGACTAAAATGTTGTGCCTGGTCGTCATAAAGCGACAACAATTGCTCTAAATTATGTTGATTGAAAGCGTCAAACCATTTGTAAGCAATAGACAAATTTACTTCGGCACTCATTAAAATATTTTTAAGTTGATGATTTCTTGTTCGGTTAAAAATCGCCAATTGCCTCGTGGTAAATTCTTTTTGGTCAATCCGGCGAATGCTACTCGGTCCACTTTTAGAACATTGTACCCAAATTTTTCAAAAATAGAGCGAACAACTTTTACATTGGCCGTTCTAAGTTTGATTCCTATTTCAGTTTTAGGTTGCTCTTCAATATAACTGATTTCATCTACATAAAGTCGGTGTTCATCAAAAGAAACGCCACCTGATATTTTTTCAAAATCTTCAAACTTCAGATTTTTGTCTAATGAAACTTGGTAAATCTTAGTTGATTTTTGATTCGGTAAACTGAATTTTCGAATCATATCAGTATCATTGGTAAAAAGCAACAAACCGGTTGTGTTTTTATCCATTCTACCAATGGGTTGCAATTTAGTTGGCGTTGCGTTTTTAATCAACTCATAGACATTTCGCATATCGCGTTCATCATCAACTGAGGTGGTGAAGTTCTTTGGTTTATTCAACAACACATATTCTTTTTTCTCAGGAGTAATATTCGCTCCATCAAAATTTACCACATCGCCGGGTTTTACTTTATAACCCATTTCTGTAATCACTTCACCATTCACTTTTACATTTCCGGATTGAATGTAAATATCCGCATCACGACGCGAACAAGCACCGGAGTTGGCAATGTATTTATTCAATCGAATATCATCCGATTTTACTTTAGGTTTAGCTGGAGTTGCATCAGGGTTGGGAGTGGCTTTTTTAGGTTTTTGAGAACGCTTTGCCATTACCGGTTTTGGTTTGCTGAAACCACTTGGCTTTCCACTAGTATTTTTATTGGAAGTTGATTTTCTGTTGCTTCCGTCTTTTTTGTTCATCGTAAAATTTTTTGCAAAGATACGGAATTGAAAATTGGGAATGTAAATCGATTTTTGATTATATATCCAACACTTCTCTTCCGTGAATTAGTACCGAAGGTTTAATTAAGACAATACATAAAACCCCGGCTACAATTATGAATTTTAGAATATTGTGCAAAAGTAAGTAGTTCTCTTTTGAACTGGATTTCCACAATTTAGCCAAAAAGAAAATCAAAATGATGAAACTGAGATAAAAGTAGCTATCCATATAACCGACATCGTACATTTCGATAAGGATATAAACCGGAATCACGGTACACAAAACCAAAAATGTAATGATTTTTTTCGAAAAATTTTCACCTAAAATTACCGGTATGGTGCGGTAATTTTGAACTAAATCACCTTTAATGTTTTCTAAATCTTTAATCATTTCCCGTATTAAAATCAATAAAAACAAGAAGGAAGCATGAGCAAAAATTACATAGTACTTTTCGTTGTTTAAATTTTGAAGGATAGTATCAATTTTTTGATAATACAAAAGAATAGCAAAAAAGGGAAGAACAGCCAACAAAGCAGCTGTAATATTACCAATAATAGGGTATTTCTTTATTTTATGTGAATAATACCAAATAAGAAATATATACGAAGAAAAAAACAAAACCGCTCGCCAGGATACCAAAAAAGCAATCAAAAACACAAAAAAATTGAGTCCGAAATACACTTGCAGTTTCGTTTTTTGGGAAACCAAACGATCCAACATCGTCTTATTGGGCTTGTTGATTAAGTCTTTTTGACTGTCATAAAAACTATTAATAATATAACCCGAAGCGATGGTTAACGAAGAAGCCAATACGATGATAAACATATTGAAATCCAACACCACATCCAAAGCTCGTTTTTCAGCCAAAACAAAGATGGCAGAAAGATATTGAGCTAAAATGATAATAGGTATATTATATCCTCGTACTACAGAAAACAAACTGATAATTTTCATTACAATCAATTTGTTTTTTCTGGATAATGCCATAAATAGGTGTTTAAATCAATATTAAAATTGATACACTACTTCTAATTTATAGTCTTTCAGAGAAGCTTTGGCTTTTTCTAAATCTTGAGTAAATCCTAAAATATAACCGCCGCCACCGGAGCCACACAACTTCAAATAATAATCGTTGGTATCGATTCCTTTTTGCCAAACTTGATGAAATTGTTCAGGAATCATGGGTTTAAAGTTATTCAATACGACTTTCGATAATTTTTTAGTATTGGAAAACAGGGATTTCACATCGCCTTGAAGGAAATTTTCCACACAAGCATCGGTATATTTAACGAATTGGTTTTTCAACATGGTACGAAAACCTTGGTCTTTCAAATTTTCCATGAAAATATTGACCATGGGAGCGGTTTCACCTACAATGCCTGAATCCAACAAAAACACAGCTCCTTTTCCGTTGGTAGCTTGTGATGGAATACCGGTTGGTTCAATATTGTCTTTCGAATTGATTAAAATTGGTAAACTTAAATAACTATTTAACGGATCTAATCCGGAACTTTTCCCATGGAAAAAGGACTCCATTTGAGAAAAGATATTTTTTAATTGTAATAATTTTTCTCGGGTTAAATTCTCTAAAACCGTGATGGTGTTATTGGCATATTTATCATAAATAGCGGCCACTAAAGCTCCGCTACTACCTACGCCATATCCTTGTGGAATGGAGGAATCAAAGTACATTCCTCTTTCAATATCTTGATTTAAAACTTCCAGATTGAACGTTACCAACTCCGGTTGTTCGGTTTGCAATTGAGCTAAATAGACCGCAAATCGCTTTAAACTTTCATTGGATTTTATAGCTTCCGGTGACGGATTTTCACTCACTTTCAATGCTCCGTTATAAAAATTATACGGAATCGAAAGCCCTTTTGAATCTTTGATGATTCCGTATTCTCCAAAAAGAAGAATTTTTGAGTAAAAAAGTGGTCCTTTCATAGTAGCTCTTTTGTTATAGTGTAAAGATAATTAAATATTATTAATTTGAACTGCACCATTTCCAATTTCGTCACAAATATACTGTTCGTTTTGACAATGCACAACTAATTCATTCTTAATAAATTGCAAAACTTCTTCTCTAACGTTTTCGGGATAAAGGACATGCACGTTTGCACCGGCATCCAATGTAAAGCAAACCTGAATAGAAGTTGCTTCTCTAAATTTCCAAATTTTATTGATGATTTCCAGCGTATTGGGTTTCATCAAAATAAAATACGGCATCGATGTCATCATCATGGCATGAAGGGTTAATGCCTCACTTTCAACGAATTTTACAAATTCGTCAACTTCGCCATTGGCTAAAATAGCTTTCATTTTTGACAAATTCTGGTGGGCTTGTTCAAATCGCTTTTCGGCAAACGGATGACCATTCATCAAATCGTGACCTAACGTGCTGGAAACTTGCTTTTCGCCTTTGTCAACCAGTAAAATGGTGTCTTGATAATTTTTAAAATTAGGATGAAGTGTTGAAAATTCAACCCCAAATAAATCTGAACTGTTTTGAGTTTCCAGATGATTTCCCCAAATAACTACTTCGCCTTTTACACTTCTGCAAGCACTACCGGAACCTAGACGAGCTAAAAATGAAGCCTTTTGGTTGAAATATTCGTCCGTCATTTCAGGATTTAATTTTTTTTCTAAACTCATAAAATTCACTGCCAACGCTGCGATTCCTGAAGCTGAAGAAGCGATTCCTGAACTATGAGGAAAAGTATTTTGTGTATCAATCGTAAAATGATATTCTTTTAAAAAAGGCAAATACACTTCCACTCGTTCCAAAAATTTTTGAATTTTCGGTCGGAACGATTCTTTTGATTTTCCTTCAAATAACAAATCGAAAGAAAAATGATCTGCTTTTTCAATTTTGGAAAAAGTCAATTTTGTAATGGTTTTACAATTTTTCAACGTAAAACTAATGGATGGATTGGCAGGAATTTGATTTTCCTTTTTTCCCCAATATTTTACTAAGGCAATGTTGCTTGGTGCTGACCATTGAAAACTGCCCTTATCGATTGTTTGCGTATAATTTTTCGGAATAAAATCTGAAGGCGTAAGCATGCAATTTATTTTTGACAAAGATACATTTTTTGAATGACTCCCTCTTTTTTGACAACAGATTTGTTACATTTGAATAAAAATTACCATGTCAAAATCTCTCAAAATTGCGATTGCTGTCATAGTTTGTTTAGCGGTTGGTTATGGTGCCGGAATGGCTACACAATCTTCCATTGAAACTTGGTATCCAACACTAATCAAACCTGTCTTTAATCCACCTAATTGGTTATTTGCTCCGGTTTGGACACTTTTATATGTGATGATGGGCGTGAGTGCCGGTTTAGTTTGGAGCAAAATGGAAGTTGTTCCTCTTTTAGTAAAAAAAGCACTTTGGGTTTTTGCTATTCAATTGATTTTAAATGCGTTGTGGAGTTTTTTGTTTTTTGGCATGTGCAATCCGTTTTTGGCTTTCATTGAAATTTTGTTGCTTTGGTTGATGATTTTGGAAACCATCAAATTATTTAAACCTATTGACGCTTTGGCCAGTAAATTATTGATACCGTATTTACTTTGGGTAAGTTTTGCGACGCTTTTGAATGGTAGTATTTGGTGGTTGAATCGTTAATAATTTAATTGTTTCCCACTAATCATATTTGATTTTAGCCACTGATTCGCTGATTTTAAGACAAGAATATTTTTAAACTCCTAAAACACTATCAATTTCTTTCACTTCACCGGATTGTAAATCGCCTAAGTTAAAATTTCCAATTCGAACACGAACTAATCGTAGCGTGGGAAAACCAACAGCAGAAGTCATTTTCCGCACTTGGCGAAATTTTCCTTCTGTAAGAGTGATAGAAACCCAAGAGGTGGGTCCGTGTCGCTCATCGCGGATTTTTTGTGAACGAGCAGAGAAATTTGGGTCATCAATCAATTTGGCTTGGCATTTTTTGGTTTTGTATTTGGTGCCTTTAAAGCCAATTAGAACGCCGTTTTGCAGTTGCTCAACGGCCTCTTGTGTGATGATTCCGTCCACTTGAGCATAATATTCTTTATCCACTTTTTTGCTCCGCACTACTTCACTCATCATTCCATCTGTAGTCAGGATAAGCAACCCTTCTGAATCTTCATCCAAACGACCAATTGCCATGGTTCCGGGAGGAAAATCATGTAATTCTCCCAACAACTTTTTGGTTCGTTTTAGTTCGTAGACAAACTGACTGAGGTAGCCGTAGGGTTTGTGGAGTAAAAAGTGGCGGTGGTTGGTCATTTTTTATGAGTTGGCAGTTGGCAGTTGCAGAGTTCAGTTACAGTTCTCAGTCACAGTTTTCAAATTTCAATAGAGAACTTTTATTTACAAAATTGGTTTTCAATTTTCTTATATATAAAACTAAACAGTAATATTTGCAACTTTGCGTCTCTGCGTCTCTGCGAGAAAACAAATTATCTCACGCAGAGACGTAAAGCCGCTAAATTTATAATTAGCGAGAAAACTGAAAATCGTATAAAGCAAAAAAGCCATTCATCTCGTTACTAACAACGAGACTACTAAACCAGGACTTCCAAAAAGCAAAAAAGCCATTCACCAAAAGGTGAAAAGCTTTTCATTGGTCTAACTACTAAACCAGGACTTCCTTTCGGTCGTCCAAAACAACACAACTATTTTCAATGCTTTTTTGGGCAAAAAAGCACTTTGTTACCAAAGTGCTTTTAAAAATTTTCCCAATTTTAGCGGTCTGGACGGGACTCGAACCCGCGACCCCATGCGTGACAGGCATGTATTCTAACCAACTGAACTACCAAACCTTCGCTTAATTGCGGTTGCAAATATACAACGTATTTCTATATCTGCAAGTGTTTTTATTACTTTTTTTGGATATAACATAAAGTAGTTATCCAAACATTTGTTTTTCAACCAAATATGTCGTGAGAATTTTTTCAAAATTGGCTCCAACATTGACCGGAACATATTTTATTTTGTTTTGAGCACACGTCATGGCTACTTTTTTAAAGTAAGCCTCTACATTTTTTTCATATACTTCTTTAATATTCTCAGCAAATAAATTGACGGTTTCTCCTGATTCTACATCAATAAATTTTCGTGGAGCATTATCAAAATCGAAATTTAATTCTCTTTTTTCATCTACGACATGAAACAAAACCACTTTATGTTTGTTGTGTTTTAGGTGTTGTAATGCGTTGAATAATTTTTCTTCTTCACCACTTTGAAACATATCGGTAAACAAAATAATCATTGAACGACGGTGCATTTTTTCGGCAATTTGATGCAAAAAAGTGACCGTTTCGGTTGGTTTAGCCAATTTTGGATTTTCCAAAAGGTCTTCTAATTTGTTTAAAATCATCCGATGGTGGCGATCACTACCTTTTTCAGGAGCATAATATTCATAGGTATCTGAAAAAACACTTAATCCCACAGCATCCCGTTGTTTCTTGAGCAAATTCATTAAAACGGCAGCTGCTAAAACTGAAAAACCAATTTTACTTTCATAAAACGGCTGTCCCGATTCCAATTGAGGAAAATGCATGGAAGAAGAATTATCGATAATCAAATGACAACGCAAATTAGTTTCTTCTTCATATCTTTTGGTATATAAACGGTCAGTTTTGGCAAATAATTTCCAATCAATGTGTTTGGTACTTTCGCCTTTGTTATAAACTTTATGCTCGGCAAATTCGGCTGAAAATCCATGAAATGGCGATTTGTGCATTCCGGAAATAAAGCCTTCCACCACTTGATTGGCTAATAGTTCTAAATGCTTAAACCCGGAAATTATCTCTTTTTGTTGTTCAATCATCATCTTTCAAAGATAATTTGAAAATTTGAAAACTGGTTGATTTACTTCATAATTTTAACAAAAAAGGCTCAATCTTTCGACTGAACCTTTCAACTAAATACATTCCAACTTATTTAGCTATTTAACTTGAAAATCAGGATGGCCACATTGCCATAGAACAAATCCGAATTGATGAGCAAAATCAAGATGTGTTACATTTTTATCTTCTGTAAAATGTCCGTTATCAAAATTTACTTTCAACAATGCCGGTTTAGATGTTGCGGTGTTTAATTGCATCATTGCAGCAAATTTAGCGGGTTGCCACGGAATCACTCTTGGGTCATTCCATCCCGCAACACACAAAACAGCAGGATATTTTTCCCCTTTTTTAATATGAGCCACACCATCCATTTCATATAATGCTTTACATTCAACAGCATCATTAATAGTTCCAAACTCTTTGGTATTATTTGCTCCATTAGGTGTAAACTCCATTCGCAAAGCATTAGAAATCCCTACATTACACACTGCTGTTGTAAATAAATCAGGTCGTTCTGTAATAGCTCTTGTTATCAATATTCCACCGGCAGAAGTACCCATTCCGCCTAATTTAGAGGGAGAAGTATAACGGTTTTGAACTAACCATTTTGCACAACTGATAAAATCTTTCCATGTGTTGGGTTTGGTTGTTTTATAGCCTCCCATATACCAATCATACCCTTTTTCGCCACCACCTCTAACGTGAGGTATGGCTATAATAACATTTTTTGTTGCCAAAGTATTATACATTACATCAAAATACGGTTTTGAACTCATTCCATAGGCTCCGTAGGATTCCATAATACAAACATTTTGTCCATCTTTTTTGATGCCTTTTTTGTAAATTAATGATAAGGGAATCATCACGCCATCATGTCCTTTGACCTCAACTTCTTCTACAACCAACTCTTCAAAAACTTTTGGATAATTAGAGGGTTTACTGAATTGACTTGTAGTAAAACTATTTTTATCTAGGTTAACATCAAAGGAAATAGCTGACTTATTCCAACTCATTATTCGAACAGTAACCACATTCGTTTTTTTATCTAAAACACTCAATTTGAATGTGCCCGATAATGGGGTGTCAATCTTTTCAAACGCCTTGTTTTCAAATCGATATTTATACAAGGAACAATTAATTCCATCGCTATAAACCATCACTAAATAATCTTTGCATTTGACAAATTCTTCCAATTTTTCTTTTCTTTCCGAAACAATAACTTCTGCTTTATCCCAATTTGGGTTTTCAATTGTAGTTGCAATCAACTTTAAATTAGAAGCTCCTTTTGAAGAAATTCCATATACTTTTCCTGTATGAAATTCTAATGCTCCAACAAGGCTATCTTTTACTTCTGACAAAACTTTCCATTCTAAGTTTTTTGTGTTTTTGTTAATAATGGGTGCATAAAACATTCTTAATTCACTTTGGACTGAAAAAAGTCCGCCAAAAACATAATTTGGCATATCTTCAGTAGTAAAAGCAACAGGAAAATCAGCTGCATCAATAGGTAGTTCAGGATTTTTTGCTTTGGAGAAAAAATCTTCGCTTGGTTTTGTCAAATCTATTGATTGAAACATGGTTTTGAGATTCATAAATAACTCAGGACTAGTCATATCAGAAGTTGCCAATTTAGGCCACAAAAACCCTGAATTATCTGGCATCCAATCGGTGATTCCTTGATAATTTGGTTCCAATTTTTGAGGCAAAATCTTTTTCATAGCTACATCAACTATAATTAAACTTCCGATTTCTGCACCCATTTCAGAATAACCTATCCCTAAAAACTTACCATCAAAACTAGGTTTTATACCCGTTACGGAAAGGGTTTTCCCTTCAATAAATGTGAGAGGATCAAACAAAAGCTCTTCGGTAGCATTTATGCTTTTCTTCATGTAAATTTTACCTACCGACTCGTTCGGCAATGTTTTTTTGTAGAAAAAAATACCTCCTCTAAAATAAATATCGGTGTATTTTTCCTGTTGTATTAAACTCAACTCATTCCACTCTTTAGCTAATGCCTGAATTCCATTTACTTTACTAAAAACTTGAGTAGTGTAATCTGCTTGGTTTTTGAACCATTGTTCTACTTCAGGATTTTTCATATCCTCTAACCAGCGTAAAGGGTCAGGATAAGAAACACCGTGAAAAACATCAACCTCATTTCCTGTTTTAGTAGGAGGATAGGATTGAGAAAAACCTACTGAACTAAACAAAAAAGATAATGCAGTTAAAAAATGTATTCGTTTCATGTCGTTATTGTTTTGATAATAAAGGTATTATTTTTTGTCTTGATTGTTTAATCTTTCTTCTAATTGTTGGATCTTTAGTTGTAGTTTTTCAATCATCTCTTGTTGTTCTTGTACTGCTTTTACTAATGGCACCACAAATTCCGCATAGCGAAGTCCATAAAAATCTTCATTATTTTTAGGTTTATCCACGCCCGAAAAAGTAAATCCGGTTTCTTGAGCTGCTTGTTCCACTTCTTGAGCGATAAATCCGGTTTGAATTTCTTGTTTTTTATCGTTTTCTGTTTCCGGTTTTCTAACTTCTGAAGGTGTTTTTAAATACGTATGAATGACATCTAAATCCAATTGATAGGTAACCGGTTTTAATTTTGTAATAAAGGAAAGTCCAGGCACATTTTGTTGTACATTGGTTTTAAAACGTCCATCAGAAACATTGGTCCAATTGGCAAACCCACCGATAGAAGTGACACCGGCATCGCCAATGCGTACTTGATTATCAGCCGTTATTCCCGATGCGTCACCTATGGCAGTTGAGTTGATATGGTTTGAAGTGCTGAATGCATTTGTACCTATAGCAGTATTATAATTGCCTGTTGTAATGTTTAATCCACTATTGCTACCTAATGAAGTATTTCTAAAACCTGTTGTAGCAGAATTCATAGCTCTGTAACCTATCCCGGTATTGTTAGAAGTTGTAGTGTTGTATAATGCCTCTGACCCTAATGCAGTATTTTGACTACCAGTTTGATTCAGATACAAAGAGCGATATCCTAGACTGTTGTTGTTGTTGCCCGTGGTATTACTAGAAAGTGATTCTGCACCAACAGCAGTATTTGGAGAGCCACTATTGTTAAATTGAAGTGCATTTCTGCCGATACCTGTATTAGAATTTCCATTTGTGTTACTTAAAAGAGCAAAATCACCAACAGCCGTATTAAACTGACCAGTATTATTGGCAATAATACCTCCTCCTCTTAAAGCTTCATTACCAATAGCAGTGTTGTAGGTTTCTCTACCCAAGGTGCGATTATCAGCAAAAAATAAAGCATGATAACCAACCGCTGTGCTTCTGCTATTAGCATGATTGTTATGTAATGAAGCAACACCTATTGCAGTATTATAATTACCGGTTGTATTAAAATCAAGTGCTGATGTACCAATTGCAGTGTTACTGCTGCCTGTTGAATTATCTTGAAGTGCACTTGTGCCATTAGCTGTGTTTCCACTCCCAGTTGTGTTGTTTTGTAGAGCACTTACACCACTTGCTGTATTTGAAATTCCTGTTGTATTAGAAAAAAGTGATCCTCTACCATTGGCTGTATTTGAATTTCCAATTGTATTGTTTTGAAGTGCACCTTGCCCATTGGCAGTATTGGAATGTCCAATAGTATTAGCAAAAAGTGCTCTATAGCCAGTTGCAGTATTATTATTACCAGTAGTATTAGAATATAATGTTTCAGTTCCTATAGCTGTATTTGGTGTTCCTGTTGTATTACTATATAATGCCAAATAACCATTTGCAGTATTATAATCTCCTGTTGTATTTGAAAACAAAGAATTTCTTCCAATGGATGTGTTGTAATTTCCTGTTGTATTATTTCTTAAGGAAGCTGTTCCAACGCTTGTATTGTTTATTCCCGTTGTATTATTGTTTAATGCCTCTCTACCCACCGCAGTATTCCAACTTCCGGTTGTGTTTAATCGCAAAGCAGTATTACCTACTGCAGTATTATCCTGACCTGTTGTGTTTGTAAATAATGCTGCAACGCCAAAAGCGGCATTATTACTTCCTGTCGTATTAGAATACAAAGCATCTACACCGTTAGCTACATTATAAACTCCGGTTGTGTTACTTTGTAACGACTGAAAACCTGTAGCAGTATTATAGTCGGCAGTATTATTTGTTAATGCATTTTGACCAATTGCAGTATTGTTTGAACCTGAAATTCCAAAACGCAAGGCACTATTCCCAATCGCTACATTAAAATTCCCATTAGTATTTAATCTATATGCGTCTGTTCCTACAACGGTATTGTTAACTCCATTTGTATTTGCCTCCATACTTCCTGCACCAATACTTACATTGTAATTACCTAATGTATTATTAAACAATGCATTTACCCCAACAGCTGTGTTTGCCAATCCTATAGTATTATTTCTCAAAGAAGTTGCACCGAATGCTGTATTAAATTCTCCTGTGGTATTTAGAAATAATGAATAATAACCTACAGCAGTATTATTACCTCCGGTTGTATTTGAAGCTAATGCTTGTCTTCCCATGGCTGAGTTAAAACTACCCGTTGTGTTTGATATCATCGCATCTGAACCAAAAGAAGAATTTTCATTTCCTGAGGTATTATATCGAAGTGAATTATTCCCAAAAGCTGAATTAAGAAAACCTGTAGTATTGGCAGCAATAGCATCATTACCTACAGCTGTATTTCTGTAGCCCGTTGTATTTAAAAACAACGCATAAGCACCAACGGCTACATTTACACTACCGGTTGTATTTGCATTTAAAGTGTTGTGCCCAATTGCTGTATTATATTGGCCAGTTGTATTGTTTAAATATGCTTGACTCCCAAATGCAATATTATTTGCTGAAATTCGACCAGAGATAATATTATTCCTTTTAAAAACCACATCATTATTATCAATAGTCCCAATAAAATTTACAGCAGGATTTGTCCCTGTATTACCAGTCAATTTCCATCCGTCTTTACTTCCATTGCCAATGGGCAACCAAGAAGTTATTGAATTATCCCAATAATAAAATCCCGGTTCGTTACTACCC
>JAFLBT010000003.1 GCA_017302935.1 Flavobacteriales bacterium
GATTTAAGATTATTTCTTTGCGTAGTATAATCTGTTGTTGGTAAAGGTTCTGTTACAGTTGTTGTTTTTACAACAAAAACACTTGCATTTCCTTCAATTGGAGCAGAAATTTTGTTCACTCCGGTAGCAAATGCAACACCTACAACTTTAGGCTCATATCCAGCAGTTGAAACCACAGGATTTTCTAACGTTACATCAGCAGCAGTTTGTACTTGAACAGCATTAGCTTTTGCAATTGCATCTAAAGAAGCACCTTTCATTTTTGCTATAATTTTTTCCGCTTTTTTCTTGTTTTTCAAGATTGGCTCTACCTGAATTCTAGCGTCATCCATATTTAATAAACCTTCTTCATTTACTTTTTTCAAACGAGCAATAACGTGTCCAATTTTAGCAATTTCAAAACGTTTTACATCATTTACATCAGTATCTTTTTCAAAAGCCCAACGAATCACTTGACGTTGTGCTCCTAATTGACCTAGCATTTCATCAAACGCTTTCACACGAACAGAAGGTACAATTTCTAACTTCATTTCTTTTGCTGCAGCTTCAAAGGATTTTTCATTTGCTGCTAATTCAAATTTAACAGCATTAGTATAAGACACTTCAGATGATTTTTCAGAAGGTTCAACTTTTTGAGCAATTGTAGCCAAACGAATTGCATCTTGTTTATCCGTTACTTTGATGATGTGGTATCCAAATTCAGTTTCTACTAAACCAACCTTTCCAATAGGATTATTGAAAACAAAATCATTGAATGCAGGAACCATTTGACCAGGACCAAAGAAATCTAAGTCTCCACCACGTTGAGCAGAACCTTGATCTTCTGAAGCTGAAAAAGCTTGCATGATAAATGAATCAGGATTTTTTTGAACTTCAGCTAAAATCCCTTCTGCTTTTACTTTAGCTTCTTCTTTTGTTCTATCTTCTTTAGGTTGAGCTCTAGAGCCTGTAAAACTAATTAAGATGTGACTTGCACGAGCTTTTGCCCCGGCTTTTTTACCCATAGAACGGCTTAATGCATAATAATCACCATACATATATGGTCCATAAATTTGACCATCAGCTAAGGTATAAATTTGCTCAGCATGCTCTGCCGGTAAATCCGTTTTAGACACATACGTTGAATCGTATGGGAAATCAGAATTTGAATTTACAAATTCAATTACATTTTTGGTAGATGCAAAACTTGCAATTGTATCATTTGCTTTAGTTTCAGGATTGTAAACAACTCTTGGCGAAAGGAATGAAGTTAATTTATTTTTAATTTCTTCTTTATCTGCATCTGTTGGTTTATCTTCAATTACAACATATTCCACTTCTCTGGTTTCGTCAGCTTTGTACTTTTTCTCATTCTTCTTCATGTAATCCATGATTTCTTGGTCTGTAACTTTTACGTCACTATCCTTGATAGAAGAATAAGGTACTGCAACAAAATCAAAAGCAACCTTTTTGTTCTCTAACATGTGCTTAAATTTAGCATCATTTTGAGTAACAAAGAAACCACTTCTTACTAAAGTGCTATATACTTGATATTTAGCATTAATATTGGCATTAATCTCAGTAGATTCAAAAAAGTCTTTTTCTTGTTGATTTGTACTTGCGGCAACATATGCTTTATACTTATTGATGTCAAATTCCTTTAATTCATTTTGGAAAGTAGGATTTTGACCAAAATTCGGATCATTTTTCAAAGTCTCAACTAAATGTTTTTCACTAATTCTAATCCCTAATTTTTCTAATTCTTCTGTTAAAAGAGCTACATTTACCTCTTGATCCCAAACTCTATTAACTGCTTGAATTGTGGATATGCTTTGACCGTTTTGTCCGCTTTTTTCAGTATTCCCAACTTTCATTCTAAATTCTTCAAATGGAATATCTTTACCATTGATAGAACCTACATTGGTTGATGTTTGACTAAATCCACCACTTTGAATCACATCAGCCAGTACAAAAGAGAACAATGCTAACGCAATAATCACAATAAGAATAAAAGAACGTTGTCTAATTTTTCCTAAAATCGCCATTTCTATATTTATTTTATTTTATTTCAGTTTGCGAAAATACAATTATCTGTGAAATAATAACAAACAATTCTATATATTTTGCTGATTTTTTTGGGTATAAAAAGAAAACCGAAAATGATTTGGGTCATTTAACCCTAAAATGAAAAATTTGAATCGTAGAAATCTTAGTCGAGAATGGTCATGACTACTAATTCAATCTTTTTATTGGTAGCTTCTTCTACATGAAAGTGAAATGAATCAATTTCAATTTGTTCACCTTTTAACGGAATTTCTTTGGTGTGATTTACGATAAACCCTCCTAAAGTTGAATATGAATCTTCTTCCGGGATATTGAGTTGATACGTTTCATTGATGTATTCCACATCTAAACGAGTTGAAAAACGGTATTTGTTTTCTTCGATTTTTTCTTCAATCAATGTTTCATCAAAATCGTGTTCATCTTCAATTTCACCAAAAAGTTCTTCAACAATATCTTCAACCGTTATCATACCTGATGTTCCGCCATATTCATCTAATACAATGGCAATGCTTTTTCTCTTTTTGGTTAACAGATCCAAAACATCTTTTATAAACATTGTTTCGGGCACAAATTCTACAGAAATCATAACCGACTTAATGGTTCTAGGCTTTCTAAACAATTCAAATGAATGAACATATCCAATAATATCATCTAATGAAGATTGATAAACCAATATTTTAGAGAATCCGGTTTCAATGAAAAGTGTTCTTAATTCTTTAATAGAATCATGGATTTCAACGGCAAAAATCTCTGTTCGCGGAATCATAATATCTCTAGCTTTTACGCCTGAAAATTCCAACGCATTTTGAAATATTTGTATTTCTGAATCCACTGTGCTTTTGTCTTCTACTGCATTCATTTGCTCTGAAATAAAATTTCCTAATTCTACTTTACTGAAAAACAATTGCGTTTCATCTCCAACTGTTTTGAACACTTTCTTTAGTATAAAATCGGAAATTTTAATGACAAATGTTGAAATGACATACAACAATTGATAAAAGAAATAAGCCGGGACAGCGAAAATTTTTATAAAAGTATTGGCATAAATTTGAAAAAAAACTTTGGGTAAAAATTCTGCTGTAACCAAAATCACCAATGTTGAAATTAAGGTTTGAATGAGCAAAACTTGAAAAGGTAATTCTAATACTGTACCGTTAGTTGATATTAATTCAGGGTAGATGAGTTGAATGATTAAATCCCCCATCATAAATCCGTAAATTACAAGGGTAATATTATTACCAACCAACATGGAGGCAATAAACTTTGAAGGATTTTCCGTAATCTTAGTTAAAATTTTACCAATTAATCCCTGTTGCATTTTTTCAATGCCCAAATACACTTTATTGGAGGAAACAAAGGCAATTTCCATTCCGGAAAAAAAAGCCGAAAGCAGTAAACACAATATAATGATGCCTACTTCCATAGTTGTTTATTTTTTGGATTGGTTGTTCATTTTTCCATAGAATCGTCTTCTGAAAAAGAACATAAAAATAGCCATTGCTGCAAAGAAAAACATCAACCACGGATTCTTTTCTGTAGAATTTAAATGCATGATTCCTTCATAAATAAAGAAAACAGCAGCAATTAGATAGAAATATTGAATGTATTTAAAGTAAGCCATAAATTATAATTGAATGGAGTAAAGATACAAGATTATTCGGCTTCATTTATCAGTCCATAGACTTTTTGATAATTTATTCGTTTAAAATCTTTACTGAAATCAAGCCCTTCGCCTGTTGAAACGCCTTTTAATGGGTCGGTAAACTTAAATGGTTTCTCTGTAAAAAACCATTCGTTTTTTTGGTCATAATACAATTGTTCAGTTTCCAAATACTGACCTCCTTCGGCTGTCATTTTTACATTTCCTTGCATATCAATAATATCCGTTCCTTTGAAGGTAACCGCGTAATCGGAACGAATAAAATTTTTCTTTCCTGATTGATCAAAAAGGGTAACCAAAACACCTTTTGGAAATTCGGTAAAAGGGTATTGCACAGTTGCATAATCAATCATTTTTGGACTCACTAAAATAGCTTTAATTCTTCCCGAATCGGTATATTTTAGATTAACCGTATCGGCTTCTCCGGAAGCCATAAATTCAGATTTATTAATTTTCTGAATTTCTTTAAAGTTACTTTCGCATGCTAAAAACAATGTCACAGCAAAAACTGTGACACTGATTTTTAATATGTTCAATTTGTTTTTCATTTTACAAATTAGGAACGGTTACACTTCTACCTACCCAACATTTGAATGAAATATTTTGCCCCGCTCTTCCTGAGTTAAAAATTTCAGTTTTAGTTGGAGCTAACTTATCATAAGAAGCTGCTGCTGCGTTTCCATTAGCTGTTCCGGCTTTTCTTGCTGTTGAAGCAGCTAACCAATAGATTGCTCTTTTTTCGAATGGATCATCACCACATTCGTTTGCACTATTCGCATACAACTGAGCTAAAAACACATATGCTTCACCAAAAGAAGGTTTTGCTGCAAGTGCTTTCTCCAAATAAGTTCTTGCTTGAGATTTATTAGAGCTTCCGTAAATATTTCTTGCTATTGTATAATAAACGTTCGCTTTTTTGTTGTTATCTTTTTGTAATTCTGCTGATTGATTAAAATATTCTAATGCTTTAGCAGTATTCTTTTTGGTATAAAAAGACACACCTAAATTATAAGCAGATTCTGCAGTTGGATTCAAAGCATGTAAAGCATCTGAAATTTTGCTAAACAATGGATCGGAAGAACAACCTTTCTTATCTAAACGATCAGCAGCTCTTTTCAACCATTCAGCATCTCCTTTTTTCTCCTCGAAACTACCACCTAAAAACGGAATCAAACGTTCACAAGTTGCTAACTGAGCAATTTTTGCATCCATACTCGTTCTAATGGTTTCAAAAGCTTCAAGGTTAATTTGACTATTGTCTTTAGCTCTTTTCTCTTTATCAGTTAATTCAGTACCTGCTTCTTCTTTTTGAATTAAAACATCTAATGCATCAGATACTCCTTTTTCTTCCTCGTCAATTTTGTCTGAAATTAAATCGTATTTATTGAAAACATCTTGCAATTGAATTCCTTTTTTATTAGCTTCAAAATCATTAACAAAAATCTCAAAGTAAACATACAAAGCTTTAGCATTTGTAAAGTTAGCTCTATCATTTTTGAAAGCTTTGTCTAACAATTGATATACCTCATCAGGAGTTCCAGTATTGTTTTCAAACAATGCCATAGATTTTTTTACATCAACTGCTTTTGCTTTTGCTGGAAAATATTTTAAAAAATCATCTTGCAACTGAAGAAAATCTCTCACTTCTTTTTCTTTATCAGCCGGAGTTTTTGCATTATCAATACGGTAATTGATTACTCTTTCTCCATAAATATAGATGGCCTCACTAAAACTTGGACAATTTTTTCTCAAGTTTTGAAGATGTTGATAAGTCTCATCACCATAGTTTTTAGTTTTCGCTAACTCTGCAAAAATGGATAATTTTTCTGCACATTCAGCCGCATTTTGAGCTTTAGTTTCTGATAATCCAAAAATAACGGCGAATAGAATAAAAATTTTAGTTTTCATAATATAATAAATTTCTCAATTAGTCAATTTTTCTCTTTAAAAACCATTTGTCATTTAACGACAAACTTATTGTAATATTGGAGTAGTTTTCTTGAATCAAACCAGCATTGGTTGTACCTCGTTTTCCGAATTCATAACCAATGTTCATATTTGAAAAACTTCCTCCTAATGGTAATCCTAAACCAAAAGTTATGCCAAAGTTAGTAATTGATTCATTATTGATTACCATTCCGGTATTTTGATAAAAGAATCCGGCACGATAGTTTACTCTTGAGAAATAGCTGGTAAAAGATTTAAAGTTGGGTAAATAATACCCCCCAATGTTTAGTTTTGTGCTATTTTCAAAAGAAACTTGTCTGATGTCCGTAAAACGATTACTGGTTTTACTTGCCTGAATTATCGAAAGTTCAGCCCCAACTGACCATTTTTGCATTTGACCTATTCCAAGACCAAATGTAAATTTGGAAGGAATTTTAATTTTTGTATCCTCTACAGGAATGTCTTCACTTTCAATTACCGTTTCTCCAAAGGTTTCAGAAAATTGAACTGTTGCAATATTTCTTTCATTTTGCAAAGTTAGCGTACCTTCAGGAGAATATACCGCACTACCGAAAAGGGTTAGTTTTTCATTTAGCTTTCGGTTATACATCATAGCCAAATTAACATTTGCTCCTGAAATATTACTCACGTTTTTCTCTCTTGTACCATATTGAATATCGGAAAGAAAGCTAATATTACTAGTTGAAATCTCCCCAAAATTATAATTAAAATCGGCACCAACAGAAAATGATTTATTTAATTTATACCCTAATCCGGCATAAACTCTATTAATTCCACCGGTTCCGGTATATCGATAGCTTGGCTCACTTTCATCATCACTAATATTTCTAATTTGATATCCAACAGAAGTATAAGGCATCAACCCAACTGCTACACCGAATTTTTTTGTTATCGGCATACCAATTAACAAGTAGTCTAATGAAATTCTTTGAGCACTTTCATTATCAGAAGTTGTTTGTAAAGAAGTTTTGTTCAAATTCCCACCAATTGTATAAGTGGTATACATCAAATCAGATAATCCGGCAGCATTTTGAACATTAACGTGAATAGAATCTTTCAACATATTGATTCCACCCATTGAACGTGTTTCTACCGTTCCTTTGAACACTAAATCTCCAATACCATAAAAAGAATAAGGTGAAGAAGAAGCTGTTTGCCCCATTGCAGCAACAGTAAAAATCAAAGTTAAACTAACTATAAATTGTTTAATCATTTTTGTTTGAAAATTGAAAAAGTTGGTTCAAACTATCCAGTAGGAAATTTGAATTGGCAAATATGGTATTTTTTAATCGCTTTGCCAAAAAAACAGCATCACCTCCCGTTAAAATTATGGTAAAGTTTTCGTTTTCTTTAGCATATTGATGGATAAATCCTTCTATTTCATGAACAATTCCATTAATAACACCTGAATGAATGGATTGATTTGTAGATTTTCCAATAAAAAAATCAATTTCTTCAACCGATAACAGAGGTAATTTTGCTGTAAATTGATGAAGAGATTGATAACGCAATCTAAACCCCGGCGAAATAGCACCGCCAAGGTAATTATTTTGTTCGTCTATAAAATCGTAGGTTATACAAGTTCCAGCATCAATAACAAGTCTTTTTTGATTTGAAAATAACAAAGTTGCACCGGCAGCAAGAACCATTCTATCTACTCCTAAGGTTGTAGGCGTTTCGTATAAATTTTGAAAAGGAAAAGATGTCAAACGAGAAACAACATGAATTTTAATCTCATTTTTGGAAGATAAAAATCCTAAATCCATTTCATTTCCCACAGAAGAAAGCCATAAATTTTTCACTTTGGGATAGGTTTTTAAAATATCCATCACTTTTTTTTCAAAAGATTTTTTTTCAATTATAAAAAAATCAATTGTGTTATTGCCTTCATATACAGCGGCTTTAATTCTGGTATTTCCGACATCAATAGCTAAAAGCATGATTTTAATTTAACGGTGCGAAGATACAAATTGATTTTTTTTAATATTTGTTTTGCATAAAATAAAAATCGCATTATATTTGCACCCGCATCAGCAAAGGTACCTTAGCTCAGATGGTAGAGCAACGGACTGAAAATCCGTGTGTCCCTGGTTCGATCCCTGGAGGTACCACTTTCAAAAAATTCTCAAGCACAGACTTCGCGGTAAAACGCTGAAAATCTGTGCTTTTTTTATTCATTTAACTTAATGATCATGAGAATTTTTGAAATCGAAAACTCCATTTTTGACACACGCATTGACACACAAAAAATCTTTGTGCCAATGAATCACTCTTTTGTATTACGAAATCACATTGATAGATATGGTAAATCTCAACTTTATCTACACGTTACAAGCGATAAAAAAAGAATTCGCATTGCTTTAGATATAAGGATCAATCCAAAAATTTGGATAAAAGATAAAAGGAGAGCTTCTGAAAAAACTCAGGAAGGAATTGACTGCAATCTGATGCTTGGAAGTATTGAGGCAAAAATCAACGAAATTAAAACCAATTACCGTCTAAATCACACCTACTTATCATTAGATCTCTTCAAGGAAGAGTTTTGCAATGGTTTTCCCAGGATAGACTTTGTGGCTTTTTTTCATGCTCAGCTGGAGCTGGATAAACCGACCATGCATCCTAACACCTACAAAGCTCAAAATGCAGCGTACCGTAAATTAAAAAAGTTTAAGGAACGAATACTATTCCAGGAAATTAATTTTGATTTAATACAAAAATTTAAGAATCATGTGATCCTGGCCGGCCACTCAAAAACAACGATGTTTTCCAACTTAAAAATCATCAAAAAATTTTTGAATAAAGCAAAGGCTCGAGGCATAAAATTTCCATTGGATACAAAAGATATTGTCTGCGGTTCCACCAAAGGTAACCGTGTTGATCTTGATGGCATTGAAATACAAAAAATAGCGAATTATTTTCAATCCGGATTCATTCGTCATAACCACATTATTCCGGCTGGTATGTTTTTATTCGCTTGTTTTACTGGAATTAGAATTTCGGATGCTCAGCAAATTACTTGGGAGAACATCGAAAATAATCAACTTAAATTCACAGCCATTAAAACCGGCAAACGGCAAGTAATTGGCATCAACTTAACAGCACAGGATATCATAAAAAGATGTCCGCAAATTTTCAGCAAAAAAATAACGGACCAGGAAATAAATAGACGTTTAAAAGAAATAGCAGCTATCTGTGGAATAAAAAAACTAGTGACCTTTCACGTGGCCCGGCATTCTTTTGCAACTAACTTCCTCCGGATGGGTGGCCAAATACAAAAACTAAAGGAGATACTTGGCCACTCAGATATCAATGAAACAATGATCTACGTGCATATTGTACAGGAGGAATGTGATAGAGAAATTATGCTGATGGATCAGCTATTAAAGGGAGGCTCTCCGTCTTCATCGTAATTCTCCAGTATTGATTAGTTCCAATTAATAACCGTTCACGCTCCAGGGATTGAAAAACATGAAAGTTTTTATGATGAAAAACCAAGGATTGAACGGTTACATCTTTAAATTTTTCTACCGGAATAATAAACGAATGTTCATAGGTTTCGGAATTGATTAAAAAATAAATCATTTCCTTATAATAGTTCTGGTGAATAAATTCTATAGTTGTGGCCGGATTGAAAAAAGTAACCGGTTTTAATTCGGACAAATCATCTTCATCGAATGGATCAAAAAACACCAGGTTAATTTTTGAATTATCATCGTCAAAAGCTACAGCTGTAGCAATATTATTTATAATATCGATAGGCAAAGGCAGCAAACCGATTTCAATTTTTTTAGTAGTGTCTTGAGTGGTATAATTTTCATCAAACTGACCTTCACTTGTTACATATAAAGAAGGAACAGGATAAGCCTCATTTTTTCCATCTTTATACGAAAGCTCATAGGTTCGCTCTTGGTTGAAATTACGCAAAGGAAACTCCACATCGAATTCAGATAAATCAACAGCTGTAGATCTATTGAATTGAGGCTTAATAAAATTCATGATTACCTGCGTATCAGTCACCACAAAACCTAAATTTTTGAATGCACGCACGGCATTGAATAAATCAGAAACGGTAACATCAGGAACCACTCTTTTTAAATCAATTTCGTTTAAATCTAAAAGCGAAATGATTGGACTGCCGTCCGGGTTTCTGAAACGAACCGGAAACAATGTCATTGAAACCACTTCCGGATAGTCCTGCAGCAATGGTGGTACTGTATTTCTTTTTACTTCGGTAATTTCAAATCTAATGATATCACCGGCTTCAAATGAGAGTTCAATATCAATGTCTCTTTTTACCATTTTAGGAAATTGATTTATTTCAACGACTACACTACCGTTTACCTCATATGAAAAAAGATTTGTAGTAATTGACGATACCTTTTTAATTGAGGCACTAATATCTGTTAAATTTAGAACTGCTCCTGAAAAAATCGCTCCTTTAATAACACAATTGTAAAAAGAGCCGTAAAGGATATAATCTCCTTTTTTTTCTACAACAAAATCTTTAGTATATCGAACATGTTGAATGCCATTTTTGAAATACGTTTCTTCACTCCATTCATTATTTTTAATTCTCAAAGGAATATCTTCCTTTTTTAAAGAAGTAAAATAATCACCATGTCTAAAAATTAATGCTTTTTGTAAATCCGGCAATTCTAAGACATCACCGGCTAATTCTTTACCAGCAAATTCAACTGCTTTTTTCATCACATGTAACAAATAAGGAGCCGGCTGCATAATGTTGCGAATGTCATCAATATTGCTTTCTTCGTTTAAAATATTTTCAATAAAAATACCTTCAGAAAAATTATTGATAATGCCTAAAAAACCGTTATACTCGTTTGAAGTAGGATCATATTTTTTCGTGTGAACCATTGGAAAATTATAATCAACTTCAGGATACGCTTTAGTTATAATTTCTAAAGCATGAGCTTTCATATCGTTAATTCCATCTTCATAATATAAATCGAGCTGCGATAATTTATTACTGAAGCCAGGGAAATTTTCTAAACCAAAAAAGATAACCGCTTCTAAAAATTGACCTTCTGTTCGTTGAATTTTCAAAGTAGAAAAAATAATTCTACCATCCATATATAACTTACCAGGATAACTTTTTTTTGCACTTAATGAGTTCACGCTGTAATCTGCAATTGAAATGAAATTTTTCAACGGAATTTTAACAGGAAACGTCATGTCGTTTTGAAATTCATTTGAAAAGAAATCATTTTCCTCGTTGAAAGTTGGATTTAAATTTTCGAGGTTTATTTTTAAATCAAAATTATCGAATATAAAATACAGCATCGGAATCAGTTTGAAGGTTAAACTCTAAATCATACGCAATTGAATTTTCATTCGAATCATTTACCAATACTCGAGAGCTTACGCATGTCAACAGAATTGGATTTTCACTTCCTACAATTAAATAAATCAATTCTGATTTAATTAAGGCATCCACCAGAGCGGCTTCATCTAAGGTCATCAATCCGGTATTCACAACAAAGCTTTGACGATTGAGCGTTCGTAATTTTTCATCTGCAGAAAATAAATCTTTGAATTTTGAAAAGAAAGTATGGGTGTAATTTGAATTCACTCGGTATCTTCCGGTCAATTCAATTGCATCAAATACGCCGTTTTGATTGATAAAAACAAAATTAGCACTATTCAAACCTTCGGCATGCACCAGATATCGAACCGCTCGGTTCTGGCTTTGGTGCGTTACAAAAAATTCAATCAAATCACCAACTTTCAAATCCTTCAAATATTTTAAATAAGAATGTAAAATAGCATTTGGAGTAAAACTCAACGGCGAAATCGTTTCAATAACGTTGCCGTTTTTTTTGATAATAATTTCAGAATTAGGCAATGACATATAGCTAATACCAAAAAGTGAATTCGGTGTTATTCGATGCAAACCAAACTCACGCTTGCTTAAAATTCCTAACCCATATGATGTGATAAACGGTGATTTTCCCAAAATGAAATAAACATCAGAAACACTTAACTGACCGTCAATTTCATCGTCTGAGTCAAAATATTTTTCTTGAACGCTAAAAGATATTCGTGCCGGTTTATAGGCAAAATTCAAACCTAAATTAACACCAGGTTTAGTTTGATCAAATAATTCATGGATAACATTTCCCAGATGAAAATCACCTTTTCCGAAAAGAAGTGGAACGGAATATTTTCGTTCAAAAGTAAACACTTCAGAAAAATTATTTCGTTTATAAAATTCACTATTTACAGTAATTTCCATATATGTATTATCAACTGCTGATGAAAACTGCAAATAGTCTAAATCTTTGGTAAAATAATGTTTACCGGATTGAAATGGATTCAAAATATAATCCAACAAAGTCAAGTTAACGGTTATAGTGGCCGTAGCTGAACCATTACTCAACGTAATTATTCCGGAATAATTTCCGGCTTCAGCTAAAAGATCAGTATTCACGTCAATATAAATAGTACTGTAACTAGAAATGTAACCACCATTAACAATTAGCCAGTTTGGAGCACCGGAAACAATTTGCCAAGGCAAAGAACTAAATACAAAAACCGGAACAGAACCATTGTTATAGGATACTCCTTTAGAACGTGTAATAGAAATTACTGCCGGATTTACTTGTAATCCTTCGCTCTCTTCCATTAAGTCTATATTTACCAAAAAACTTACTGGAGGTAAAACAGCAAATTCGTCTGTTATTTCAAGCGTTAATTCAGCATTAACCGGTAAAGATTCTACTTCAGACGTAACGGTTACGGTATATTTTTTATACAAACCTAAATTGGTAACCGCTACATTTAACAGATCTACATTAGGATTGTCAACTGAAATGTTTTGATTTGAAAACACAAAAAAGGATTGACTTGGCGGTATGGTTCCGCTGTAATAAAATACCATTGGATTATTGACCGCCACCACTTCCAAACGTGGAGCATCAAAGGCCATCACTTCCTGGTTGATTTCAAAATTTTTACTTTGAATGGTAACAATTTGACCTTGAGCATTAGTTGCTTTAACGTTAAATAAAGCTAAACAGCTGTAATTTCCGGCAGACAACAAATCGGTATTGATAAAAGAAAAATTGACTGTTCTTTTAAAAAAATCAGTAAATGAAGCTCCTAAACTTCCAGACCAGCTACTTCCACCTTCAACAGCCACAAATGGAATAGAAGTAAATTGAAATGTAATTTCAACCAAAAAACCACTAAAAGCTGAATAACCGGATAACGTATCGTATCTCGGAAAAAAAGCATCAATAGTAAAATTATTACTTGAGGCATCTTCCATCGTTTTGAACTTGAAAAACTTTTGAGGCTCAAATTTCAAATTATTCAAAGCGGCTTCTACAACCGGAAATAAATTACTGTTATTGTCATTAATGATGATCGGCATACTAATATTGGATAAAGTTTATACTGGCAAAAATAAACACTTCAAATTCATCTGAAGACAAGATCAATTTGACTTTTTTATTAGAAGTGGTTTGGATAAAAATTTCATCTCCGGTAACTAAAAAAGAAGTCAATGGAATCGTATTTAAAATCGATTTAAAAAAATTGAAAATCTCAGGTTTTAAAAAATATAAGTGTACACTATTTTCGTTTACAGCGTCAATTTCCTGAACTGCTTTGGCCACATAGTCACCAATTAAACAATTGTCCAAAAAGCTTTCTTGCGTAAACTGGGTACAACCTATGGTGTAAATTTGATTGAAAAAAACATTCAATTCTTTATCATCAAAAAGCTTTGCTTTGCTGAAATAATCAAATACTATCATTTTTTTGCTTGATTTTCAAGGTTTTCTAATTCTCTAATTTTTTCCCGTATTTTTTTTGCTGTAGGAAAGTCATTCACCAGATAGGCCATCCATTCTTTTTCCTCGAGCTTTTCTAAGATGCTGGCCAAACGGTGTAAAGTGGCATCTGTAGCATTACCTAATAGTGTGCCTCCCGGATCCGGTGCCGGTAGAACCAACGGCGTACGTTCATCGCCAAATCCACCGTCTTTAAATCCTTTGCCGGTTCGTTTGGCCTCCAGATACGACATGATTTGCGGAATAGCCGGATCTGATGAAAACAACACTTTTTCTGGAATTACATACTCTTTTTTATGCACAACTCCAGCTTCTTCATCCGGCGAACCAAAACCGGTAAAACCTCCCATTTTATAACCTGATTTGGGTGGAAGCGGTTGAGCAAGTAAACCGGCAAGTTGTAAAGCTCCAATACCGGCCACAATTCCTGCCCATGGCATACCTCCAGTTAAAGGTGAAGCTGCTATTGATTTTGCCACCGCAATACCGGTATTCGCAACAATTCCAAAAGCAGAAGTTATTCGTTCGCGAACTGCTCTTTTATACTCGAGTTCAGCTTGTTTTTTTTCACGCTCCTGCTCGAGCTTTTCCATCCTGGCATTATAAATCTCCTGATTGATATAGCCTTTTTCTAACTGGTCTGTAAGCTGTTTTTTCTTCGTTTCTTGCGACCGTGTAAATCGATTCAGAGAGCGTTGGTCTGCTGCATCAAAAAAGGAAAAGAACATTGAAAACGCTTGACCCAATGCTCCAACAACCATTGAAACAGCAGAAATTTTACTTTCCATTGTATCAAGGTTCTGAAAAACAGCATCCCACTGATCAGCACCAAAACCTAAAATATCAATTCCGGATAAATTAGGCGTTTGTTCAGCTCCTTCTTCGTTGTTATTTTCGGCTTTTTTTACACCTAAATTAGAAAGTTTAAGAGCCACTTCATCCAGGAACTTCATGATTTGTTCACGCTCTTCCGGTGAAATTAAATCAAAACCTAACAGTTGTTCTTGAGCAAAAATAGATTGAGCATAAGCGGCTAATTCAACCAAATGCTTTTCCTGCATTTGATACTCCTCATCAAGCTGCTTCTGTTTGATTAGTTTTTTTGCCTGCTCCAGTGTGCGAACCTGAGACAGTTCCTTTTCAGAAAGAGAAGCTTTTAAAATTTCTTTTGCCTGTTCTAAAGAAACAATGGAAGCCAGCTCATTATTATTTCTAATTTGTAGAGCTTCTAATTCTCTGGCATGAGCCTGCTCTAAATTTTCAAACTCTTTTTTAAGATAGTCCTGGCGTAACTTTCCTATTTTTAAATCACGGGTTTGCTCCAGGATAACCAGCTGGTCATTGTATTCTTTTTGAGCAGCGATTTTATTGGCAAGCGTTTGCTTTATGACTTCCTTATCTGCCTTGCTGTTTTTTGGATCTGAAAGGGATTGATTTAGCTTGTCAATTTCCGTTTGATATTCTTGAATTTTAAGCTGAACATCTTGTATTTTTCGATTATATTCTAAATTAATCAATTCGCGTTCTTTGTCAAAACCTTCCTGAAGCAAGCCTAAAGAAATATCTTGGTTCGCTCGTTGGATGGCTAATAAGTCTGCATCAGATTTTGCTTTTTCAGCTTTTAACTGCTCAAAATATTGTTTTGCATCCTCAATGGCTTTCTGGCGTTTCTTTTTTTCTTCTTCAGAAAGTTGGTCTGAACCAGTTGGTTTTTTTGTTTCGGCAGGTTTGGTTGGAAGTGCCGTAGCTTTTTCTTCTATTTCAGCTTCAGTATCAATACCAAGTAGTTTCTTAGTTTCTTCAACTTTCTGTTGTAGAATATTGAAATTATCAGTCGTTTTATTGACACCACGGTTAATTCTAGTTAGTAATTCAAAATCAGATTGCAAATCAGAAATTAAACTAGAGCTTAAATTTCGCTCCTTCATTTTGGCTTGAACATCCTGAAACGACTTTGTTAGATTATTGAAATCAATGTTTACTTGTAAATTACTTTCTGCTTTTAAACGATTCAATTTACTAAAAATTTCAAGCTGCTTTTCGGTTTGCTGTACTTGAAATCCGCTTTGGTCTGCTTGTGCTTTTTCGGCTTTTTCCACCATTTTCTGCAAAGCAATTCGTTTGATATAACTTTCGTTTACTTTATTAATGACCAGATTTAATTCTTCATTTGAAACCGTTTCGAGATCCACATTTTCTAACAATCCCGGATATTGATTATTCAACTGAATTAAAAGCTTTAAACGATCGTCGTTTGAGACATTGGTAGATGTAATTTTTGAAGCGAGAATGTTCAATTCCAATTGTTCTTTTACTAATTGATCAGAAAGCTTGTT
The DNA here is from genome assembly GCA_017302935.1 of Flavobacteriales bacterium. GTDB lineage: Bacteria > Bacteroidota > Bacteroidia > Flavobacteriales > Flavobacteriaceae > Flavobacterium. Next base: position 15,822 of record JAFLBT010000003.1, read on the forward strand.
CATTGGAGTAAGTAAAGAAATAATCGATGTTCCAAAATCAACCATTCCTTTAACTGCTTTAGCAATAACTCCGTCACCTTTTTCAATAGATAGTAAAAAGCCTTCCCATGCAGATGAAAATAACTTTGTACTTCCTTGTAAGGAGTCCAACTTGGTTTTTGCTAATTCTTCAGCTGCTCCTGCAGAATTTTCTAAAGCTTTGGTATTACGTTCTATTTTTTCGGTAGAGTTGGCCAAGGTAACTGCTACCACGGCATTTTCTTTACCAAACAATTCCATAGCGGTTTTACTTTGGTTGGATGAATTTCGAACCAGCTGTAGCATTTCCTCGTACGTTTTTCCGGCTTTAGCACTTTCGAGTAAGATGTTACGAAAACCGGTTCCGGCCGTTTCTGCTGCAATGTTTTCATCAGCCAAAACACCTAGAATCGCATTTAAGCGTTCAAAAGAAACGCCTTCCTGGTCGGCTACTTTAGAAACCTTTGGTAGAGCGGTAGACAAACTCTCAAAAGATGTAGCTGAGATGTTTACAGAGTTTGCCATGATATCAGCATACTCGGTAGACTTTGAAGCGTCTTCACCAAAGGCATTCAATTGACCTCCGATCAATTCTGCTGCCGGTCCTAAATCAGCTTCCAGAGCAACTGCGGCATCCAGCACACCTTTAGTCATTGCTTTGATTTCCTTTTCGGTTTTACCCAAACGAGCCAGTTCCGTTTGCAATTCAGAAACCTGGGAAGCCGTGAAGGATGTTGTAGCTCCGTATCGCATGGCATCTAGAGTCAAACCTGCTACCTGGCTTCTCGATTTACCCATGATAGCTGCCAAATCAGCTTGTTTTTGGTTGAAATCTACAACAGTACGCCATCCGTCACTAATGACTTGATTTGCTTTTGAAACAATTGCAGTGATAGAAAAAGCAGTTAAAAATCCTGTTGCTACAGGACCGAGTGCGGTTCTAATTCTACCCAACAAAGTAGGGGTTTCAGCTAACTGCTGTCTGAAAGATTGATGTTGACGTTGTAGTTCTAAATAAGTTCGTCTTAGACGTTGCAACTGCTCATCATAATCTTCAGCTGAAGCGTCTAAATTTCTGATTTGGTTACGCACTTTGCTCATAGCCGCACCTACGCCTCGCATAGAGTTCACCACTTGCTCGTCATTTACATAAATATTGAGCCTTCTATTTATATTTTCCCCTGCCATTAGAAATTAATTTGTGAAGTGATTAATACTGCTCTATTTTGTCCTAAATCTGTAGCCAACTGCTCGAGTGCGTTGGTAGCTTTTAGAGCTTCGGCAATATGATTGTAGCCTTTATAGGTTCTGTTTTTTGAATGAGCTTTAACCGGCTTACCTTTTCGGGTGTGTGCCGGTGTGATGCCTTTTTTAGTAGAACCAAAATGATTTTTAAAAGAATAATGTGGCGAACTCAAAACCAAACGGTCTAAACGTCCTTCACGAAATCGAGAAGAAAAAGTTGATTTTTGTAATTTTCCGGTACCACGTTTAAAAGTAGAAGTAACTTGAGAGCGATAAGCAGCTCGCAAACCGGCTGCCGCTTTAATTGCAGCTGCTCTTTCTTTGGCTTCAAAATCTGGATCTTGCATCTTTTTAAATTTGATGCAAATTGCGATTTGAAGGAATCAGAAAAAAGGACATAAAAAAACCGCTTAATAGCGGTTTACGATTTAAGTTTTTCTAAATTCTCCAGAGTTTCACAAAGTGCCAGATAGAACGGTGAGAGTTCTTTTGCTGTAAAATTGTCGAGTTCGTCATCGGGAGCTGCACACACGGCCATGGTAAACATTTTGTGTAAAAGCATCCGTTGATCAGAAAAAGAAATCGAACGCAGGGGTTCGATTGCTTCTTCTACAGATAAGACTGGGGCCTTTGACGGTTGTTTATTTGTTGTCAAGGCAGTTGAATTTGGTAAGAAAAGTAACGTAAAAAAATAATCCTTTATTGCTAAAGGATTATAAATTTTTTAAAAAGTATGTTTCCGTTTGAAATACCACATAAAACTCAGCGGTTGTCCTGGTACTTCTGAAGGGGAATAATTTAATTCTCGAAGGCATTCATAAACCATGTGATCATCTACAGCATTGTAGGGTAAAATTTTTTGAAGGTTAATCGTTAAAACCTCCGTAGTATACTCAAACTCCTTAGTGATATCGTTTGCCGGTTCATATAATTCACTGATCAAACGTTTTACTTCTTCGCGGTAATCTAGGAATAGTGTACTCATAATTAAAAAAAGTCATCGTTTAACAATTGGTAATCAGCATTCACAAAGATTTTTTCTTTTTCCTTGTACAGCAAAAGTAAGCTTTTAGAAAGTGCCAGATAAACTTCACCTAAATCTTTTGCGGTGTAGTTATCGGTTTCGGTTTCGGGTGCGTTTTGAACCGATGCTACAAACATTCGGTCTAAATAATACTTTGTTTTTAATAAACAATTGGTTTCTGCTAATGGTTGTAGTGCCATTAATAAAGCTCCATGACTTTCATGAACGCCTGTTTTTTTTCCTTCTAGCATAATCGAAAAAAATTAAGCACGAAACCCCACGTACGGTGTGCTAAAACAGTCGGAGACTGGATTGCCTAGCTTTCGCATTGGCCACCTGCGGGGTTCGCTTATTGTAAAAAAAATAATTCAGAGATTGCTCTCCTTCTGTTTTAGCAAAGCAAACGTAAATAAAATAATTATACAATAGTGCATTCACCCCAAAAATTTAACGTTAAAATACTAAATATCAATAGATTAATGTATATAGTGTTTGTTTTATACATTTTTTTATGTATGTTTGTACCGTTGTCTCCTGCCAACATGTACGATATTGGTTTAGTGCTAAACCACAAGAAACCCCTTAAAGTGTGTAGGAGCCTTTTTGGGGTTTTCTTTTTAAATTAATTTATTATGAAAGATTCAATTAGTAATTTTTTGCAGTTTAACAATACGAATGTGTTGTTTACTACGGTTGATGGTGTTACTTATGTAGCTATCAAACCAATTTGTCAGGCTTTGAATGTTGATTATTCAGCTCAACTTTTAAGAGTGAAAAATGACCCTTTACTAGGGTCTGAATATGGTGTTTACCATATTCAGGTAGGTAATTTACAGGGTAGAAAGTATACCTGCATTTCAGAAAAATATATCTATGGATGGATTTTTTCTATTAACTCAACAAGTCCTGAATTTTTAGATTTCAAAAAAGAATGTTATGATTTATTGTATAATCATTTTCACGGAGTAATTGGAAGAAGAAAAGAACTGCTTTTAGGAAAGGCAGAAGTAACTGTAAAAATTGATGAACTAAAAAACAAACTTTATCAATCAGCAGACTATAAAGAGCTGCTGGAACTGGAAGCAAAAAAGAAAGCTTACACCACACAAATGAGTAAAGTAGATCAAATGGTTTTAACACAAAGCGAAATAAAGTTTGAAACAAACTAAAACAAAAAATCCCATCACTACGATGGGATTTTTTTATTTATTTAAAAAACAATCAATACTTTCATTCAAAAGTTTTATCCACTTTTCTTTTGTAACATCAAAATCATAATAATACTTACTTGTATGTAATCGAATCTTCTTAATTCCAATATTTTTAATTTTCTGAATGTTATCAATTGATGTAGGATAATTAACTCTTAAAGTTGTTGAGCTCAAAGTTCCCCCTGAATTTAAATCGCCAGAATAAACATCATTTGGCGAAAGCTCAATGACTGTATCATCTTTTAACATTATCAATAGGTTATCATTAACACCAACAACCATCGACTTAAATTGCGAGATATAGTATTCTATACATAATAGTGTAGATGACCCTTTAAAAAAAGAGAATCTTATAACTCCACCCGTATTGCCTTCTGCAACTGATTGATATTTTGTCTTTAATTTTTCAACCTTTGTAAAATCATCGACTTCATCAATAATAAACTTACATTCTTGAGCTGATACAAAATTTGTAATAAACAAAAGCAAAATAATTTTTTTCATATACAAAGTTTTAAAACTCAAATATACTAAAAAAATCATCCTGTGCAATAGTCTGCTCCATCGCTCCATTTAGCAGGATCCACCAAAAGTGGTTCTGTATTTTTAAGGTCAAAATGAAATTCCATACCAAACAGGCCTTCGGCTTCTTCTGCTTCCAGTTCGTTAAAGTGTACGGTGTTTGGGTCAAAGTTGTTGTAGAGCCAGTCTACTTTTTTTCCTTTGCTATCAATATTAATTCTGGCGATCATCTGAAGGCCTATGTACTCGGCATCATCAATGGCTTGCTTTTGTGCAGCGTAATCGTTTGGATCTACTCCGGTAAACACAATTGAAAAAGAAATGGTGCGGTTGTTCATGGTTCGTTGCTGGTTACCCATTAGTTTATTTTGGATGTTAAATAAAATAAGCATGGGTGAACCTACACTGGCATGGGAGGCTAATTTATTAACCAACTCATTAACAGACGTGCCGCAATAATCATTGATATCAACGTGCTTTGCAGCGATGTCTTGAAAATATTCATCTATTTTTAAATACGAAAGTGGTTTCATGTTATCTGCGTTTTGATTCTCTTAAAAGGGTTTCGTTGTACATCTCCAGGAACTGCATAGCGTTGGCGTTTTCCGTTTCTGAAATGGTACCAAAAATTTGTACTTCATCCATGGCCATAGAAGCTACCAATTTTGAAAACGGTGTATACTTTAATGGTTTTTTGATGGTTGGTTCCGGTTGCTCTTCTTCGCTTTTTGCCGGCTTCGGAAACACATAAGGATAGCGTTTTTTGAAGGTTTCGCGGCTTCCCTGGTACGCTAAAGCAATGATGTACATATCAGACAACGCAATGCGGTCTGTGAGCTCTGCATTTTTAGGTAACAGCAGTTTGTCAAACGGTTTACGAATGTCGGTTTCTTTGGGTTGTTTGTCTGCCGGACGATATAAACAAGCTACTAACCGCTGCAGGTCTTTTTCGTCTGATTTATGGATCCAGTTGAAGTAAAAAGCATCTGCATACGACAGCTCGTTAATGGTAATATTTTGCAAGCGTTCACCCGGGCCAAATAGTTTTGTTTTTCCGACTTTATAAAACTCCGGAAACTTGGTTAAACAGTCCGCTTCATCAAAGATGAAATCAGCATAATGCAAAATTCCATCAAAACCAACTTCTCGCAAAATCAAAAAGAATTTCCAAAAGTGGATGAACTTAACTTTTGGAATAAAAATAACGGTAACCAGTAACTGTCTGAAAAATTTCTTTTCGAACTCGGTTTTAGAATAGAGCAAACGCCCTATCAATTTAAGTTGAAAAGGCGTGAGCTGGTTCCATTTGGTTGGTATAGTGATGTCAATTCTCATCGAGTGTGTTTTTGGTTTGTCTAACAATTTCTTTTTCTTCCTTCAGGATTTCGGCTTCTAATTTTCCCAGCTGTGTATAAAAGTGGTCGCTGATGGATGACAGCATGCTCATTTGGTCCACCAGCTGAACTTTTTTGAGTTTTAGTTTTCGGAGTTTTTCTTCCATTAGTTTTTTATTTTGAAAATTGATGCGTTATAGCCTACCCAAATTCGTTGTTCAGTATCGAAAGAAGCTGTGAAAATATTGCCTTTTTTGTTTTGAAATCCTAGATTTCCTTTCACCAGGAACGAATCAAACGACAATGTATTGCCAAATTCTACTCCTCCCATCAGACGAAATGTGACTTCTTTTTGTGGCGGTGCATCGATTGTTTTTTCACGAATGAGATACTTAAATTGCATCGATTGAATTTCGCCTCTTACGTATCCGGATGAATTAATTTCAATATGTTCATCGCCGTAACATTCTTCAAAGGCACGAATCGAAATAGCGAGCTTATACATTTCTTTTTGCATGGAATCGGTGGCCACGGCAAAAGCTTCGGTCATGTCGTTATTTTGCTTGAGTAAAGAATCGATATGCTTTTGCAAAAATTCTAATTCAGCTGGTGTAGCTTTAGAAGGAACAGGATAAGGCTTACCAGGAACCACTACTACCTGAACCGGTTTAGTGATGGGTGATTCTCCTTTTACTTCCGGCACGACAATTTTTTGAGGTTCTGTACTAGGCTCACTAGTACAGGACTTCATCCACAATAAGTACATAAGTACAGCGATGACGATGAATAGAATTGATTTTTTCATTATGCTTCGTTTTCTGAAATTTTACCATTAGCACTCAATTGAATAACACGAACGTTTGCCGGTTGAGCTACTCTCCAGGGACAACGTCTAATCGCAATGCAACGACTTTTCAAAATGCGTGTAGTGTTGGTCATGTTGGATTGATTGCCTCCTAAAACATGATAACAAGTTGCATCTTCACCCACATATAAACCAACGTGGCCACCGCCACCAGGTCTGGTAAATACTAAAATATCACCTAACATGGCCACTTTTTGAGGCGTTCCAAAGTTTGCCCAGTTGCGTGCCCACAAAGGATTGACCACAGGATTAAAACCGGCACGTTTCACCACAATAGCAATAAACAACCCACACCACGGAATTTCATCGTTGGTATAGGTTTTTTCCATGCCTAACTCTTTTGCCCAGTAGAGAATTTCAGCAGAATGTTGTTTGCCTACAATTTCTCGAGTGCCGTATAATTTTACAGCTTCAGTGATAACTTTTGGTCCTGGTTCTGAAGCTAAGAATTTATAGTTCGCTTGGTGTATCATTACTTTCTCCTTTTACGTTACGAATGGTTTTCCAGACCTTTTTTGCTGTAGTATTGATTTTTTCAATTAAATCAAAACCGGAGCGTTTGGTGTTTTCGAGAATCGAAAAGAATTCAATTGCGATACAAACGCCTACGGCCACTAGTGTAATGGTTATTTGTTTATCAGAAACTGCGAGATTGAAGGATTTGATAAAAAATAGAGCTTCTAAACCATACGTAAAACCAATCACCGCCATATAGGTAACTGCTTTTCCGATTGATTTTCGGAGCTTAACACTCTCAATTAGGTATGTTTTTACTTTTATTTTTTTGTTTTTCCATTCTACCCAACTGGCAAAAATGCCACTTAGGAAGTCAAAAAGAAAAGCAATAAATAAAAATATTAACGATAATTGCACGGTAGAGAGTGCCGCCAGGGTAACGGATCCAATTAAAATAAACAATCCGGAAGGATGTGAAAGCATAGGTTCTATTTTGAAGTTCATGATGTTTTTTATTTTCGGTTTAATCGGTGTAACACAAAAGCCAAAACCCAAAGCAATACGCCTGTAATTAAATTGGCTACATAATCCGTACTTATTTTATTCAAAAGAATAAATAAAGGAATGAAAAGATAATATCCGTAGGTTGTCCAACGAATGTCTCGATTATTGGTTGTGCCATCAAAGAAAGTCACTTGAACATACTCTACACTAAAGCCTAAGCAATACGCTAAAAAGCCTCCTACAGTATAAAGCATCCACGGCTCCCATCCAATTAATAGAAATCCGGAAATCACAAATAGCACACCGCCTCCTAACAGAATATGGCTTGGAATGTTTTCTTTCCAGCTAATATTTTTAGGTTGAAAATCGGTTGGAATTGCTTTTAAATTTTCCAAGATGGCTTGAAAAATGGTCACGTTGATAAAAAATTCTTTTCCTCTTCCGCTTAAAGAAGCGGATACGTTTCTTTCCATTTCGAGTAATTCAACTCGCTGTGTGATGACAGTCAAACTGATAATCAAAATTTGAATGATTGTTTTGACAGCAGGAGAAATTTCCACAATTTCTTGCACTTGCATTAAAATGATTAAAATAGTTGAAATTAACCACTTGTTTTTTTGGATGAATGCTTTCATAGTTTATAAAGATTAATTGGTTTACTTGATTTAAACCTTCCTTTGAGTTTGTGTCTCCACACGTTTAGAAAAGTGAAGCGAGTTAAGATCCAACGTTGAATGATTAGCTCCAAAGGATAATTGCACGTAATCATAATGTCAAACATTTCCCGGTCAACTTCTTTTCCAACGTAGCCCATTGAATTACGAAAATCATGAGCAAGAGCAGCTAATTCGAAAACAGTAGCTTTATGTCTTGCTTTTGAAAAAGTAGGACCGTCATATCTGAACTCATCTTTTTTGTATGATTCCCAGACCTCGAGATGAAGTAATCGTAAAGGATGCTTAAAGTCTAAACCCCAAAGTTCAGCTTTTAAACAAGCATCGGCCACACGTTGTTCGCGTTCAGAGAGTTCACTATATAGAAGGTTTTTTCTCATACTAACTCAGCTAAAATTCCTTGTAAAACAGTGACAGTTCCACCTGATAAAGTTGGTACTTCACTAGATAAAGTATCTCGAACTATTTGCATTGGATGATTGACTGCTGCATCAGTTAAAACAGCAGCGAGTTCCGGTCCGTCTTTCATTACGTAGCGGTCGATTTCTTCTTTGAAGAAAGTGTACAGCAAATTGAAAAGAGCAGGCTGTTGACTTTTGAAGTATTCGAAAATCAATTCGCGTTGCTGCTTTTTGAAAAATTCTTTATCATCTGCAGAAAGCTCATAATAATTTTCCCAGAGATCAGCCACAGATTCATCTAAATTGAAAATTTTTGTAATTCTTCTGAAACCAGGCTCATAACCTCCTTCTTGAAACCAGTATTTTTTTTCTGACGACCAGATTAACACGCCGTTTTTTCGGTATTTTTTTTCACCTTTCAATCCTTTATCTGCCAGAGTGGAATCACGTTTTATGCCTTCTAAATTGTCTAAAGCTAAGAGCTTGTAATTCATTACGGACAAATCAGGATAAGCTTCAAATAAGGCTATGGTGTTGGCTTTTTGTTCATTTGACAATCCAGGTTCAACAAACGGAATAACCTGAGTTGGATCAGGATATTGATCAAACTTACCTTTATATGGTAGAGCTACAAACGGCAAGCTATTTTCCGGCTGTTCTGCCATTGGAAGCGATACATATACTTCTAACGTTTCAGGGTCTTTAAGTAAAAAATATCTGTTCATAATATTTAGTATAAACCAAGACATTTAACGTCTTGCGTGGTTAAAGTGTCAGCGTTGTTAGGCATGGAAATTGTAAATTGAATGTATATAGGAGCTGTCATATCGATAGATATTTCGGGGTTTCCTCCGGGTGTGTTTATTCCTTCATTATCTAATAAAGAAGTGCTTGCGGCTACATTTGAATTAATTTTATTATCATAAATACTGCAACGTCTAGCGAAAGGAATACCTGCAGCTGAAGTTGTAGTAGTATTAAATCTTGCTAATAATGTTCCTAAAACACCAGACGTTGCCGACACTCTAAATTGAAACTGTTTAGTTCCGGCAGCTGTTGCACCTAAAATATTTAATGTTTGTAAACGGAAAGTTGTCTGATTTCTCCAACTATTAGCAGGAATAGTCAATTCTGCTATAATAGTTTCAGATGTAGCGTTATTGGTTACAATTGGAACAGTAGCAGAAGCAAAAACGCATAATCTTTTATTTAGTGCAGCCAAAAAAGACGCAAATGATTCTAAGATTGTATATGAGTTCATATACGATTGAGTAAACCATTCACCATTTCTATAAGTTCTGTGTACTAAATAACCAGAACTAAAATTCTCTTCTCCAATTGTAGCTATACCTTGAGATATTTTTACTTCATAACCTTTACCTTCAACTGGCGTTGGATCTGTTATTGTGCAATTATCTACAACAGAAATTCTATCATTATTCGACGCAGTATAATTAGAAGAAGCAATAATCCATTCAGAAGAACCACTAACACCCGGCAGGGTCACTATAAAATTTAAATTAGCAGTTCTTGTAATATAAAATTCTCCTTGAGGTAAGGTTATAGGGTCAAAGGCTCCATTAATTCTGTAAGTACCTGCTGTTGTAATTCTAACCGTTCCCGTACTTTCATTTACGACTAAGTACTTATGATTACCGCTTACTGAACTTGGTATTACAAAATCCATATTACCGGATGCTACTCTACAGCCTCTACTTACATCTGTTTCTTGAAAATTGTATGTAGTTGTCCCTGTAATATTTTGAATAGGCCGAATTAATTCCATTCGTCCTGAATGAAATGGCATGGTAACTGTTCCGTTCTGAGTAGTATTTTTCACAAACGAAATTTGTAAACCATCTGGAAATATAGCTGCTACTGTATTGGCAATTGAATAAAATCGAATTGTATTTGCGGTAGGAGTTGCCGGAGCTGATGCTAAAATCTTTATAGTTAAAAAATCCAAAGAGTTCACAACATCCGTTGCAATGGCTAACATGAAATCAAGTAGTAAATTAACCTTTGCTCGAACATCTAAACCGTTTATGTTCATCCAAATGTCAGCATCTGGATCCAGTTCTAAAAGTTCATCCAGAGTAGTCATATCAAACGGCAAGCTTACTCCTGGACCGGCTGTAATTGATTCACCAAAAACATTAAAAGCTCGCATGCGTAAAGTACCAGCCGGAATGTTTGGTTCGGTGGTTACTTCTTCGCTTTCAGGACCTACTACAATGTTTATGTCATTTGTGGTTGTGAAATAAGCTACATGCGTTCGATACATTCCTTCAGATGCAAATGGAAGCGTTCGAGTGATTGGAGCTGCTTGTGCATAATCGGTTCCGTTGATTTTCCAAGCGAAACCGGAAAATGTTATTTGATCGCCATCAATTTCAAAAGTGCCTAGTGTTGTAATTGTATTAAATGATGAACCGCCAACTAAAGCTGCTATCTCATTCAAAATCAATTGAGCTTGTGCGGCTGCATCAATAGCTGATTGTGCCGCATTGAGATCGACATGAATTTCAATAACAGGAACCGGCGTTGGTTCAATTACTTCTATGTTTATTAATTCGCTCATGATGTTACGGTACGATCGATTTTAATTTTTCCTTCTACAAAGTAGGTGTTGGTTCCGGCTGGAGTAGACAGCATTAAGTCGTAGTAATATTCCTGGTTGCAAAGCAATGCGGTCTGAGCAGGCAGGAACTGAACAGATAGAATGTTATCATCTTCACCCGTTATAGTTAAACCTGAACCTAAATTCAACGTTACAACTGCTCCACCGCCTTTGTGATTTTTTAACTGCAGCTTTATCACGGTATAAGCTGACAAAGCCATTGGTAATGAATTTGAAATGAATTTCAAATCAATAGCGAAATTGGCGTTTTGTCTCAAGGTAAAATCGAGCTTTCCAATTTTTCCACGTGAAAGCAAGGTGTTTTGATTTGCACTAGATATCGGTAACACTCTAAAGGTTACGGTACCGGATGACAAGTTGGAAACAGCTGTGAGCGTTCCGGCTTCTGCCAGCTGTCTGACAAATGCTTTTTCTGATTCGGTTTCTCCGATTAATTTTATATCGTCAATCCCTGAAGGATTTGTAATTCTTTGAATGATCATAAGAATAGATGTGATTTTTTAGTAATTATTTTTTCGGTTAAACCGGATTCTACTTTATCCTCGTAACAATCGAAAATGGTCGGGTTTTCTAAAAGAATCTTTTTGATTTTTTTCAGATACTCCAGTCCGGCATTCTCTCTGTCAATGCGAAGCTTTTCCTGATTCTCCGGAGAAAGCTCGAGCTTTGATTTTTCCCAGGGCATTTCTTCTGTCTGCAGGATGAATGAAGTGGATGTGAACAGAAATTTTCCGGTCAAAGCAACTTTAGAAACTGTAAGAGCAACCGTTGCCATTTTAAGCAACTCCTGCACTCGTAGAACTTCTGGAACTATTGAGGTGGTTTTACAAAAATCAAGCGTACACTTGCCTAACATCGGGAGCAAATACTGCTCTTCTAATTCATACATGTACGGCTTGATTGATAGGAATGTTTTTCGATTGTTTTGAATATCGAAATACGTGTTAAAAGTTGACGTGTGGCGAACGATAAAGTCGGCAAACACTGTATAATATTGCGAATCTCTCCACTCCGGAAAATCTACAGTAGATCCTTCCATGATTTCCAGAGCGGCGTCAATGGCTTCGTTGGCGGTGGAAAGTAAGGAGCGTTTTAAATCATTGATATCCTTCCAGTCAGCGTTTTCACTTTGCTTGGTTTCGGTGGTTTTGATTCCGAAATTAGTGATCTGCAAATTGATAAAGGGAACGGCCAACCAAAAAGCATAATTAGCAGTGGCTTCTTCGAGTAAGAATTTGACTCTATCCATTGGCTCCTGAGAATTTTCGACAATCACATGGTCACATATAAGCTGAAGCTGTTCGTAACCAATTTGACTTTCGATAAATTTTCGTTCCGCACGTTTGGTATAAGGCAAAACCTTATTGAAATCGAAGTTGGCACTTACGGTCAAGTGCTTTTTTAGATCTGCTATATTTTGAATTAATTGTCCCATGATTAATTGATTACTTCTACTTGGCCGTTCGGGTTTTTATCTAAGGTTGTGAGGTTGACTGATGGAAACACGCCTTCTAATTCTTCTGGCCATCCGTTCCATTCTTTCCACAATTCGAAATCATCAAGCGTGATGTGACGGCGTGGTGTTAAGTTTGCAGAAAGGATAGTATAGGCTTCTCGCTTGTCTGAACCGGAACGGCCCTGAACGGAACCTGGAGTGCCGGCTCCAACGATAACCGGATCTACACCCATTGCGAAAAGAATTTCGGTGTTGGCTGCGGATGCGTCTGGAAGGTAGGAGCCGTCTTTTAGTTTATTGTCTACAGCTGCGACTTCTATTCCTTTGACAAACTTTCCATTCTCTTCAAAAATTGGAGAAACGATAGAACGACCGGAACCTTTGTTGCCAGACAAATGGTCGTCAATTGCTCTAGATAAATCTTCACGCATCTTCTGCCGTTTTTCTGCGTCAAAATCGTCCCACTCTTCTTTGTAGAATGATTCAAAATAGTAATCAGAAACATAAACGATGTATTTGAAATGCAATTGATTTTCGAAAAGTGCCTGCTTTAACTCCGGAACTGAGTTAGCTACATCCATCCAGCCGGAACGATCAACAGCATGCCAGTCAGGATTTGGATAATAAGTTTCATCTACCAAAGGATAAACTGAAGCCGTGACAAAGTTGTAGATTTTCTTTTCTTTTACCCAGGTTTTCAATTCCTCAACGGTCATGTCTGGATCTGCAAAATAGAATCCGGTGTTGTATTTTTCGTCATAGTTTACCCAGTCTGTGTTTAGAACTACAAACTCAATGATTCCGTCTTTGTTTTGTTCTGTAAATCGACAATGAGCTGCTTTTAATCTTTTAGTACGAACTATTGTATTTTGATCAACCGACAAACAATGCTCTGTGAATGAAATATGAAAAAGTGTTTGGTCTGTAATCTTTTCATACCAAAACTTTTGAAGCCTATTGTCTTTGAAAAACTTATAAATCTGAGGATACTTGCGAAGGGATTGTTTTGTTTTTTCAAAATCGCCGGCTTCATTTGCTTGGTCTAAAACCAATGACATTCCGGTGCCGTAATGAGTAGATTTTAAAGCTCCAACACCTCCAACAGCTGCACCGTTTTTCAAAAACTTTTTATAAAATTTTTGAGGGTAAAGATTGTCGATACCCCAGGAAACAACTTTATTTTCAACTGTAATATCAGCTATATTAAATTTAACTTTTTTCGGTGCCGGAACTTTTGGTTTAGAAGATAAACCGGTTACAGCGACCGTAGATTTTCCGACATGAATGTTTTTAAAGTGCTTCATCAGTACGCAACGGGAACGCCGTTAAATTTTATGATATACAATATTTTTATAGTCCTAATCATTCCGTTTTCAAGTTCAATATTTCGAGTCCGGTTGTCCCAGTGATTTGGATTTTTTCTGGCACGAAAAACACGGTACTCATGTTCATAAGGATTGAAAACTTTTCCTTTGCTTATTGGTTTAACTAACAAACGGCCTTTGTATTTTTTCAAAGCTCCGCCCGATTTATTATTTGAGTTAAATGTTCTGTATTCAATTTCAAAAAGAACCGGCTTTTTATCCGGCCCGGTTTTTTCAATCTCTTTTAAAACTTGTCTCAAAAAAATATGTTGAACCATGATTCAAAATTGAGTTTATCTCAAAAAGAAAAAAAGGACATGAAAAAAGCGAGATGAAAAGGCCTTTAATTCTCATTAAAAAATTATTAACTGTCTGATTTTCAAAAATTAGAATTTTAAAAACCTTTTTATTTTCTCTTTTTGCGACGAAGTTGCACGGCCTGCCCCTATTTCAACTCTACTCTTTCCTTTTTTTATTTTTGCCAAATATGATGGATTCATTTCCTGAATTGTTTTTTTACTTCATTTTGTGTCCTGGAAAAAGCGGAATGAAAACCTTTTCACTCTGCTGCTTGATCAACTGATCAACCTTACGATAGTACTTCCAATACAATGGGATGTCGAATGTATCTGAGAAGTGGGTGGCGTGCTCCTGCTGTAAGGACTTAGATTTTTCTGAACGTTTATCCTTCTCTATAGTGTTGGGTTGCTTTCCTTCTTTAGCCGGTGCATTCTCCAATGAGATAATAAGATCAGTACAATTATTCTCGTTGATTTGAATTATAGGGAGTCCATTGGTTCCGCCGTTCTTAAGAAGGTAATTGATAACAATAAACTTATGATTGTGTGGAGGGTTCTCTGAAGCTGGTCTAATCTTATTAATGACCTTCCACCCTTTTAATTTAAAACAGTTGATAGCCTGTTCTGCAAACGTAACCCTGGAATTAGGCTGTCGGGTGTTACCATTACGATCATAGTAGAATTCAATTACATTATTGAATTCTTTCTTATAATCATAATAAGGAGCAAACATATCATTGATTATATCATCAATAATTCCATCAGTAATAAAGAATGTCTTAAGATGGCGATATTGTTCGCCTTGGTCTTGAGATACCGTTAAGGTAATGATGTTACCCCAGTCAATTGATACAATAAGTGGCTTACCTAACATCACATCACGATCCTGCCTACAGGTTTCGAGTTGAGACTTCTTAGCATGCACACCAACTTTTAAAAGATAGTCATTGTCAAAAGAATCACGATAGTAATGCTTCTTAGGATCTAGCTGTGGATAAAAACCATTTAAAACCTTCTTTGGTCTAATATTCAATATCTCAGCATTATAATGCATCTTACTAGGAGCTTTCTCCATCATACGATCGAACCAATCCGATGCCAGGTTCTGCTTATTGGCAAAAGCATTGGCCTTGACAAACATTACATTCCAAGGCTCTTTTATGGCCTTCTTTTCCATCTCTGTAAACCATTGTCCCTTCTGAGTCATCGCTACAGACGATGCATAAATCTCAGCATTACAAAGTGGTTGATTCTCATATAGACCGCCACATGTGGAGCGGTTGGTGGTTTGAACGTTATTAAACAATCGTTCCTGGTCCAAAAGAGCAGCCTCATCACCAATAACGATTGATGAGTTAATTCCACGTCCGGCATTAGGTAAATCTAAAGAAACCAGAATCCAGATAAAACCATTGGAAAAATGAATCACATTATCCCAGGTTCTGGATGGTGCCTGAAACGGCATTTCAAAACCTAATGATTTTCCGGATTTTCCAACTACATAGTCAATGTCTTCATAAAGTCCGACCATTGCCAAACCTTCCTTGGTAGATGGTAAAGTCCGGGATAATATTTGAGAATACGTTTCACCTACGATAATACCGGTAGCTTTAGGCATCTGCTTTACAGCTTCTTTTATAAACCAGCCAAGGATCGTAGATTTTCCGGTACCACGTGCCCACTCCAGTATAATGGTCTTAATATACTGCTCGGTTTCCTTTTGTGGATTATAAACCTTTCCGGAGCTCCTTTGAATAACAGCATATTGAGGCAAATTCAAAAGAATTTCATTCTTCTGTTTTACTACTCTTTTTATCCTCGCTTTGGATTGATCAGATGTTTTAATTTCTTTATTCATCCGGATTTTTCTCTAACGCATCAGTTGGTTCATAATCATCAGCATCATCACCAGGATTAACATCTGCAAAGTCGACATCCTCCACATCCATATTATTAAAATCCAGAACACCGGCATCCGTGAATTGTTCAATCATTTTTAAGACTGCAGGGTGTGGTTTAAGAATATAAGTCTGAGCTTGTAATTTTTCCGGATTGAATTTCGGATCCGTATCTTTATCGAATCCTCCAAGCTTAATACGTTGTTTGATAACAGCCAGCTCGAGATACCCATCTTTATCTTTGATGGCTCGTTGCTGTAAACGCATGAGATCTTCTTCAATAAGATAACGCTTCGCCTCTTTTTGATTGGCTATAGGATTGCCAAAAACAGAAAGTGCATCATTCACATAGCGATAAGACTGTGCTCTGGAGCAATTGTACTCCGTTATCAGTACTTTCATTGCCTGCTCACGTGAATGATAGTTGATTAGTAAATTCCAGGCTTTGTAGATTCGCTGTCTGATTTCGTCCTGCTTTTCACTCAAGCGAACGGAATCTTCCCCCTTCAGATAATACTTTCTTATCTTATCCAAGGTGGTCACTTTTTGCCTTACAATTACTCCGGTTGACATTTATGATTATTTTCAACAAAGAGAAAAAAACAGAAAGTGTAGAAAAAGGACAAAAAAGAAGCCGCTAACTGCGGCCTCTGGTCATTGAATTAGTAACTACTGCACTCGCGTTGGTGTGCATCACAAAATCGTTCCTTTCAAAGTTTTCAAACATTTGAATTAGGGACAAATAAAACGGCGTGAGCTTCTTAGCTGTGAAATTGTCTATTTCATCATCTGGAGCATTTGCAACGGCTGCCGTAAACATTTCATGCAACATCATTCGTTGCTGATGAAAAAACATAGGAAACATCATTACTGGTTCGATACAGCTTGATAACTGATTTTCCAATTCTTTGTTTGAATTCTCTTCTTTGTGCATAACTGAAAAGTATTAAACGCACGAAACCCTCGATCGGTTGTGCACAAACAATCAAAGGATTGAGTTTAGGGCTATCACTAGCTCCAGCAACGTAACGAGGGTTCGCTTATCGTAATTAAAAAATATGTAAAGGATAGTACCTTTTTTGTTTGTGCAAAGCAAACGTAAATAAAAAATATATACAATAGTGCTTTTACCCCAAAAAAAATATTGAAAATCAATACTTTATACATTTTTCTATGTAGTTTGAAGGCAAATGTACATAGATTAATGTTAGTTTCCTTTCAATATTTTTTTAATCGTTTCTAAATTCACTTGAAGCTGCTCTAGCTCTTCTTTTTTCTTATGATAAGAATTAGCCAAAACCCGATTGACTGGATCCGCATCCATTTTTTTTGAAATGCCTTCTAACGTCTTTTTTCGTTTACTTATCCTGGTTTCGAGTAATCCTTTTTCGTTGGCCAACTGCATCGGTGTAAATTTTGAATAATCCTCTGATACATCCGTTGGCATGATACGGTGATGGTCTCTCCAGTGGTGTAAAATTTCCCAGGCTTTATCAATTTTATCCCAAAGTGACTCCAGCTGAAGAATAATTTTAAGAGCTTGGTCATTGGCTTCTTCAGGTAACGCATTAAGTTTAAACTTCAACTCACACGCTTCATAAAAATTCGAAATTCTTTTCCGGTATACCTTATGAAGCTCCGGTGGATACATAGCCATAGTTTCCTTTGAAAATTCAGCTTTTGAACTTGATTCAATCAGCTGATTTAAAAAAGCAGAATCTTCTTCAGTATTAGTTTTAGGCTGGGAATTTTCAGGAATTTCGGGATTTTTGGGAATTTCAATTTTGTCAAGCCCTTTGTTTATAGCTAATTTCAATTCGTACTTCAATCGAATAAAGTTCGAAGTATTCTCAACTTTAAATAACTTTAATAAATGTATAGAGGGTTGTGGAAGCTGTGCATACAACTCCACGCCTTCAGCAAAACTTCCGGAACGGTCAAACCAGGATTTAATTTTCATAACATAGAATTAAAAAAAGCTCTGACATATAATCAGAGCTTCTAACAAACACAACTTAAAACTAACTTAATTGGTATATTGGAATTGAAACAGCTGGAAATATATCAGTCCTGCATCTGGGTTCTAAGAGTAAAGAAAGATGCTTATTTGATTGATTAATACTAGCAAATTCAATTAAATTTATTTCGTAATCCATGGGATGGTAAACAAAACCGGATCTCATTTCAGGTGTAAAAACACCATTAAAATTGAAATTGCTTTGAATTACTTCTTGAGTTACAAACTCAACTTCTGGTGTAACCAAAACCACATCGTAATGCTTTTCGATTACCGGAATTTCAAAAATAAAACTTTGCTCCTGAACTGGAGGCGACACGCTAATGTTAGCGGCTGTCATGCTAATGGTGGCAAAAAAGCCTAGCAATGAGAGAAAAAATGACTTTTTCATAATATAAAAGTTAATTGGTTAAAACTTTAATTCGAGCTTCTGCAGCTTCCTGAACTTTTACAGCATCAGGTTTGGCAGTGGCAAGTACTTTGATGTCTTCAACGTTTTTGGATTGATTAATCAAACGGATCACTTCTGAAATTTTTTCTTTTGCAAAAAGTTCAGCAGCTTCCGGTAATAAACCCAAATACTTGAAACGTCCGGTTTTCCATACTTCCAAAGCATTGTTCGGAATACCGGTGCGTAAATCAAACCTTGCTCCATTCTGTAAAATGAAGGAGCAAGGCATTTCTAGATTTATTATTTTAAAATACTTACGCATCTTAAGCTGGTACCATTAAGGTAACTACACCTTCATAAACGATCGGCACGCAGAATGATTCAATTGTAAACTGAATCCCTTTGTCATCCTCTCCGCCTTTACCGGTGGTTCCTGCTACCTCAGAAAGGTATGCCGGGTTAAACTTGTCACCAATTTGGCGTTTTTGGCCATCACGCTCTGTTACTAAGAAAATCATCGGAATGTTTTTCATCGTTCTAACATAGCCTAAAAGCTTTTTCGCATTGCTTGGCACGTAAAAGGAAAAAGAACTTTTGGTTTTTTTATTTCCTTTGTTACCCACCAAATCCAACTTTACTTCACCAGTGTCCGATTGAAGTACGATTTTTGAGAAACCTTTTCCGGCAGCAAAAGTGATGTCTTCTGCAACGGTTACGGCACTTTCAAAATCATACCCAACGTCTCCGATGTTTTTTGGCATTGGAATTTCAGTGGCTTGTTCGTGAACGGCATAATACACACCAACTTCACTCACACCTGCTTGGATTTCTGCATTAATGCAGCTATCTAAGCTTTCATTTTCGATATTATCAAAACAAGGAGGCATAGCTTATTTTTTAATTTGTTCAACAAAATTTAAATTACCAGAAATCATTAACTCCATGGCATCTTTATCAGCAATCCATTTTTCTTGAGTTTGTTTTTTTCCTAAGTAACGGAAAGCGGCCGGAGCATCTGCTGCGAAACCATACGTTTTGCCATTGCTAGCTTTAAACGTTTTGTCGGTTTTGCCTACCGGCTCTTCTGCTTTTACTTCTTCAGATTGGTTAACCTGTAATTTCTCGGCTACTTTAGCAGCTAATTCATCTGGCGTTAATCCAGATGCATCTTCTAATCCTAAAGCAGTTGTAACGGCGTCTAACTTGGCTTGAACCAAACCGGATTCTGTTACAATGATCAATTTTTCAATGTCAGAAACTTCCATATCAGAAGTTACTTCGATACCTAAACCTGTAGCTTTTTCAATTAAAGCAGCTTTTTCTGCTTCTGCTTGAGCTAATGCTTCCGCTTCTGCAATAGCAGCTTTTAATTGTTCTACAGTAAGAGTCTCGGCATTTTCGATGCCGAGCTCTTTTGCTTTTAAAATCAACTGATCTTTATTCATGATTAGAATGATTCTGGGTAAAACAATTTGTTCAAGTCTGCATCACCAAGGCCTAACTCCTCCCCAACTGGATCGTTGATGATTACCAACTCGTTCACAGCATAGTCATAACCCAAAGTAAATTCACCGAATACTTTTAGTTTATAATCTAATTTTTGAACGTCTGTGATGGTTGCAGGATTTTCGATAACGTCAACCATTCTGGTAAAGTTGCCGTCAACTGTGGCCACAATATGATTGTTACTCATGTTTGGCACAGGGATGATTTGACGATTACCTAAACGGGTTTTCAAACCTTTACCGTCTGAAAAATTGGTGTTTTTACCAAAAGTATCTTCATACCAAAGTTGATAATTTTCCGCATTTTGCACGCTCATTTTCACACCTTTAATAAAAGGTTTCATTTGCTCCGGAAGTCTTTTTTCAAACTCCAAAAGAACTGCTCCAATGTTGGTATCATCGATAGCGTCGGTTGGAATTTTAAAGAAAGGATTTTCTTCATTTGCTAATCCTAACGTATGAATGCGGTTCACACCGTCCATAGAAGCTCCGAAAACAGTTGGAGTAGCAGCGTTATAAACGCCGGTTACAGAAAGAATGTTCACATCAGAAATGATTTTTGCTTTCAACATCGTCATGATGTGGCGTGAAATCTCTTTATCCTTCAACTCCACACCTTCATTGTATTTTTGCTCAATCCAAGATCCTAAAATCTCAGCTGGAGTGAAAGCAAAATTCACTTTTTGGTGGAAGTTTCTCAATTGTTTACCTCTGAACTGCGTGTTGGCCACTTCATCCCATTGCGGTCTGAACTGCATCACCACATGTCCTAGTAAACTTTGAACGGTTGCAAACTCGCCTCTAATTCTAGGAACTAGCTTGGCATAACGGTTCAACAAAATCTCATTCGACATGATTGCCGCATTTAAGACTTTCGGGTTTTGATCTTTAAAACGTTTTACTTCGTTTAAAATTTGGTCTATATTCATAACAGAAATTAATTAAGCTTCATCATAAATCTTATTGTGTTCGTCATCAGCGTTCACAATTTGATTGTCATCATCATCAAAAGAATCTCCTTCTGCTTTAGGCTTACTAGCTTTAATTGCCGGATGATTTCCATACTCTACTACTTTATTAGCCAACAATTCAATGCTCGCTTCAGTAGTTTCTGCAGCTTCTAATCCTGCTTTTTTCAAAGCAGAAGCCACAGTTCCTTCTAATTTGGTGACTTTTGCTTGTTCAGCAGCCACAGCATCTTTCTGGGTTTGAACCTCAGAAGCACCATTTGCTAGAGCGGTCTCAATTTTCTCCAGCTGCTCTTCTTCCACTTGAATTCCTTTCTTACCGGTGATGGTTTTCACCACAGGAATTCCTTCCCCTTCAATGCCGGCAATTTTTTGAATCGTTGGAAAAGACTTACTTGTTTTTGACATAGTCTTCTTTTTGGATTGGTTATTAAAATTTTTAGATAATTCGTATACTTTTTGAACAGCCATCTCTAAGGTTCCAAGCTCATCAGCTAATCCCATATCAATAGAATCTTTACCGGACCACACTCCACCTTTAAATGCTTCCTCTTTAATTTGAGGTCGAACGGCTTTCATGTCCTGGATAAAATCTTCAACAATAGGATCTAATTCCAAAGTGATGTATTGCTTGTAATCTTTGTCTTTTTCAGACATCACATCACGATGGGCTTTGTTTTTTTCATCTGATAAAGATGAATAGATGGTGTGAACCTTGGCTCCGAATTTTTGCCACATACCATTAAAATCCATCAAAACAGTATAAGCTCCAATAGAACCAATAGCATCGGCTCTTTTATTGGCTACTATCCAGGATGATGGTGCAGCGATGTAGTAAGCTCCGGAACAGAGATAACCGCCGGCGTATACAACGAGCGGTTTTTTTGCAGTAAATTGAGTAATGAAGTCATAAAACTCCGGAGTACCATATACTTGGCCACCACCGGAATCCATGTCCATAACCACACCTAGAACGGTATCGTCATTCAATAATTCAGTAAGAATGCGAATGTACGTTTGCGTTCCTAACCAACCATACCAGGCATCTGTAAACTTGATAACTGGTTGTTTGAAATTAATCACGACAATTCTTTTTCCATCGCCTTCTACCGGACCATTCATCGCTACAGCTGCAGCTTTTAAATCGGCTTCAGATTTTAAATTGAATTTATGCCCGGAAAATCCCTGAATTAAGGTTGGAACAAAAGACAAACCGTAAGCTTCATGAATATAAAGCTTACCGTGAAGGAATGTATTACTAACTGTACTCATTGGCTGTTTTAAAACAGTACAATTTTACAACGGCTACAATCCCTATAAAAGGACAGTGATTTTAATAAACAACCTTATTATAATAGGTATTTCCAGAAAGTGAAACACTTAAACCATGAAACTGATCACCACGAACGGTGTTGTCTTCTTCCGGCAAAAAAGAAAGCGGCTGTTCATTGCATCCAATAATGATCTTTTCATTTTGAGTATATAATACAGCGATGACTTTCTTATTTAAGTAAGCCAGAACCTGCTCCACTGTTGTAGGATGTTGGTTATTTATATTGATGCCTACTTTATAATTCCAAACCGTGCCGGCATCAGTAATTTTAGTACTCGAAGGAAATCTAACATCCTCCAGCAAGGGTAAAATGATAAGAGCTTCATCGTCATCAAAAGAGATGTCTTTTTTCTGCAGAACCGATTGAAGCGTATACACTACTTTTTTAAAATCGATAATTGCCACTTTTGTAATTAAGAGCGTGTTGGAGGGTTCGTGATTTGTAATCATAATCTACATTTTTTTATGGACATTTTGTGTAAAATTTAATCTGTCCCTTTTTTAGATCTTACCAGGTCTTTTTTTAAGGTTTCAAATTTTATATCATCTTCTACGATATTGAAATAATCCATGAATTGTTTCAGTGCCCGATCCTTTGGAATATTATTGGTTTCGTTACTGATGAAAACATGCGTTCGCATTTCTTCACGCATCATCTTATCGACCTGAGAATTGAACTTTCTAACGATTCTGGAATCAAAGAAAACGCCATATTCCGACATATACCGCATTGATATTTCTACCGGAAAAACCAGTTCTGCATTGATTTCATGATTAGGAGTGTAACGCTTGGATAGCATATCCAGGATAAGGTCTCCCCAGAAATCCTTCCGGCTTACTCTTAAAGACTCTCCCACCTTGGCCTGCAGATATTTATAAACGTGTGGTTGCACCGGAAAATAGATAACAACGCATGATTTGTCTGGCTGATTTGCACTCATAAATTATTTTTTTTATCAAACAAATATACACAGATTTATGTATATTTTTTAGTTCATTTTGTTCAACCGTTCAACATAATGAATATCAATAACTTAACATGTAAAACACTGTTGAACATGTTGGAACAAAGCCTTTTTTGTTGGAACAGCACAAAAACCGTTCAACACGTTCAACAAAATAAAAAAATGTAAATAACAGATAATGAATAAGATAACTTATTTTGTTGAACAGTTGAACAGTTGAACGATATTCTGTCTTTTTTTAATTTTCTCGTGTAAATATTTTTTGTGTAGGGGGTGCGGGGGATTGTTCAAATTAAAATACTGGCGTATTTTAATTCTTATACTTTAATTTTTGTCTGGTATAATTGGTTGTTTTTGTGCTCTACTGCTCAACTGCTCTACTTGTATAGCTTTTGAACCTGGGGGTGCGGGGGAAACTAATAGGAACGCTTCTGCGAAGCTTTTGGTTCAGCTGGTTCTATCGCACCAGCTGAACCGGAAAAAGTAAAGCCACCCTAAAGGGATGGCTTTATGCGAGACGTGAAAACTGCGGTGGATTATTCGTTGTCAATAACAAACTTTACTTTAAAGATTGTACAGATCTTCCGGTGTTTTTTAACGCCATTATAACTTAAATTATTTTTCTTGGCATAGTTAGGTATTGTTTCAAGGTTTAAATACCCACCACATAGTTCAATAATTTGAACCAAGCTATCATTGTCAAGCTCTCCATCTTCAAATTTTTGACAGATGAAGTTACAAAGTTTATCAGTATTGGCTTGGGTTTGTGTCATGGTTCAATTTTTTGAACTAATGATATTTACAAGTTACCTGCAAGGCTACGACCGTGTATAATTGACAAATTCCTCACCTCTATCACAGAAAGATTTTACCATTGAGCAAACCAAGCCGAAAGACATTCCAGAATGACCTTGATTTTCAATTAGTGGTTTTACTTCTTCGACAGTTTTGCCATTGTTTAGTTGTTCAACTATTTCAAGGCAGTTACCTAATTCCATTCCTTGATACAAATCATCAAGTCTGACAGGAACACATTTAGCCCATAATTCACGATACTTTTCGCCTAAAATGGCATTGCCTTTTTCAATCCATTCTTTTGTAAGTTCTGGAATCGCTTCTTTGTGCTTTCTTTGTTGCTCTTCATATTCTTCGTGTCTAATTCTTTCCGCTTCGTCAAATTCGGCTTTTGTTTTGCCTGTAATTTTCACATAAGCTGAATCTAAATCGTCAATGTCAGAATATAACATTTGACCATTAAATGAGCCACAAACTAATTCATTGTGACTTTTCAATTCTTTTATTGCTGATTCGATATTTCCGAACCCAAATTCAATTTCTTTGTACTTATTCATTTTGTTGTTTTTAAAATTCCTACTGATAAACCGCCCAGCAGGTAACAGCGGTTTGGCAAAAGCTGCCATTAAGTTTTGTGCGAAAATTGAGTATCCGTTAGGCAGCCTTCGCCAAGCCGCAAATCGTTATGATCAAGGACGTTTATAGTAAACAAATTTCTTCTGATTACCGACTCGCAAACTTCCAAAAAGAGTGAAATTAGTATTTGGCCGCCGGTTAGTTTTTAACTCGTTAATGAGCCACTTCATCGCCTCCTGGAGGGTGCCGGTGTAAATCTTTTTACTACGGACCACATAACACTTGGTTTCTGCTCCGTCTAACGATATCCGGAATTCATAACCGGCCGTTTCACGAATCACCTGGTTAAGCTCTTCCTCCAGCGAACTGAAGGATTGAATCAGAGCTGCATCTGCTGTCGGTTCCATGGCAGTGTCAATACATTGCCACTTGGCCACCTTGGCCATGAAATCATCAAACTCAGATGCTAAGAACGTAAACGTCTGCTTGGAACTGATAACCGAAATAACGCCGGTAGAAAGCTGCCGGTAGGATTTCAAGCGAATGATGCTCTTACCTACTCGGTAGCTTTTTCCCAGGATGTTATCCATTTGGTCGCGTTGATCTGCTGTGAGCCGTGGTTTCATATATTAATCATTAAAGGAGTTTCACTATACAAAAACCGTTTTTCGGTGTTGTTTTTCTTTTTATAATGTTCATCCCGGCATTTCCAGTGAACATTTTGTTTGGTGTCGGCATCATAAAAGCCGTTGGCCAGATGAATGCTTCGTGGGTCGGAACCCATCTCTTTTCCGCAATGTGAACATTTTGGAAAAGAGAATAGCTCGAGTTGTTTAGCAGAAGTCATCAGGTTTCTCAATTTTTTCAAATTCAATTACCCAAACCCAAGGGTTAGAATTCCAAGAATCTATCTTATTGATAGAACACCAAAGCTCTGCCCACTTCGCAAAAAGGGATTGATATAAAGTAGGTGGATTGTCTCTTAAATTAACTCCTTCAGGCAAAAAAGAAAGTGCATTATTTTCTTTACCTAAAACCCACTTACCATCATAAACAATTCCTTCATTTTGAATGTCTTGTTCAGATATATTCTGTAACCGCTCCACTCGAATATCTTTTATCCGGAGAAACAAACGACAAGCCCATTTCTCCATATAAATATTTGGGATTTTGCAAAACTTGTAGTTATCATTTTTGTCTAATCTAAAATTAAAATTATGCGGGATTATATCTTCATCAATTGATTCGTTGTCCGCTACATATTCTAGACCTAGTTCACCATTTTGATAAAGAGTTTCACGCACCCAAAGCACGTCATCAGGTCGGCCGTATGGACATTTAACTTCAACAAAATTTTTGTCTGATGGATTAAAATTTCCATTTGGAACAAAAGTATATTTGCCAGTAGTATGAAGCACTAATGATTGAAAATAGCAATCAGTCACCGCATGTAATCCTTTGGTTCTCCTTGTTTGTGTTTTTCTGCCAGCCAAAATAGCTTGAACCATTTCTGTGCTGAATAATATTGGGATGAATTTCATGGTTACACTTTATTATTATTAAAATTACAGTGATGGCAAATTTGATAATCGATATCAATGGCATCATATTCCCTTTTACAATTTGGACAAATAGTGTCCAAAATAGGTTCGTATTCATCTAAAAAGAAGTCAGGTTCTTGAGCAGCACACCTAGAGCAAAGCTCGTGTGTGTTATCTTCCCAGTGACATGGTTGGCCGGTGGCTTCTATGCATTGGCTGCAATCGTTATCCGTGCAACCACAAACGTTACATACTCCTCTCATGATTCTTTATATTTAACTTCCGGACAAGGAAAAGGTCTCGTCCATCTGGAACGTTGCATAGTATAGTTTTTAATCAAAAATTCAATTGCTGCACACTTAGCCTTTCTAGTTTTAAGATTAATGATAAAAGCAGATGAAAATCTTACATCTAGAATTTTATACTTAGCTGGTTCTACTGATTTCTTTCCTGAAAAAAGTCCTCCAGAAAATTCAAATTCTTTCCCTATCATATCTAGGTACTTTTGTGGAATTCCTTTACTCATGACCTTCATTTTTAGTAATTAATTGCGGTTTTTTTACCAGGGAAATCTTCCGGAGGTTTTCAAGTCCATCAAAGTCACGGATCAGGTTTACACAATCCAAAGGAGTTAAAACTGATTTGGTGCATATACGATCAATCACTTCCAAAGCGGCCAAAGCTGCAGAAGGAATAAAACCCATTTTTAGAAGCATAATAAACGCTTTTCTATTTAAGGGTTTTATCTTGTATAGATCTGCTTTTAAGTCTTCGTAATCGGCCGGCAAAACTAATTCCCGAACATCTTGATGAAGCTGAGCCAATGAGTCTTTAAAACTTTCTTTTTTCGGTTGATTGATGTAGCCGGAAAGCAGCAAATCAATCTCCTGAAGCTCTGTTTTACTACACGCCTGGAGAAACTTCTCCACCGTGATATCGAGTGTGTTGGTTTGGGTTATTGTTGGCATGGTTGGTCTTTTAAAATTTCTATTGAATAATCATAATCAAAATCAAGAATGTGAACTATTATTCCTTTGCAATAATCACCAGCTTCTCTTTTGTGTATTTGACCATTTACAATTTTTCTTTGTATCATTTCTTTTCCATCTCGAAATGTAACCAGATGCCCGAAACCTTCATAAAATTGTCCAATTCCTCTACGAGTAATTCCTTCAGCTACACTTTTGGCTACATCTTCCAATTCAGGTAATGGCCAAAATACAGTTTCAAAATCTTTTCTAGCTTCCTCATTCCATACTTCAGAATCAACTTCAATTTTGTATTCGTCCTCACGAACTAATTTTATGTTAAATGTTTTCATTTCTATAAATGTTTTTTAAATTAAATAATGTCCAGAAAGACCATTTTTGCTAAATATTTTTTCTAGTTGATTTGCTCTTTCTATTTCTGTTAGGTTAAGAAATAGTACTGTTTTTTCGATGTTACGATTATTGATTTCCTTTAATTCAAAATTAACCTGTGTCTCAAGTAAAATTCCAGCTTTGACTTGATGTGAAAGTTCAACAGCATATTCCAGTTCTCTAAGTGTTTTCAATTCATCAAAAACAATAGTGTCTAGAGTTTTATAAAATTCAATATCATGTTCACCAATATTGTCGATCGTAGATTTAAAGACTAAAAGTTCATCCGAAACAATCTTATCTGTAAATTCTTTAACTTTTAGAATACGTTCAATAAACTTACTTTTACCAGATCCTTTTGGACCATAAATGACAAATACTTTTTTCATAGTTCTAATTATTAGAAAGTGAATGATACGGTACTTTTTCTACAGCCGGTTCGGTGGCCTCATAAATAGTAAAAGGATAATTGTTGTCGTTTAACAGATGCATATCCCGAATCAAATGGCCCGATTGGTTTACAGCTAATAGCTTTCCTTTTTGCTCTACTTTTTGGATGAATTCGCGGTACTCGTTAAACGAATGAATTTTGATTAGTTCATACACCTGCAGCGGAACTACAGTTAAAACTGCAGATACTTTTAAATTTTCAATAACAGGTTCTGATGGTAAAGCGTTTAACAGATCATAAACAATTCTGATGTTTCGTTCTGTTAATCCGGATTGCGTTTTCCATTTTTGAAAACCAATATTGGTTGCAATGGTAAAACCGTCCTCCAGTTGCTTTAAAGTTGACCTATTCAGTGTAGATTCTTTTTGAATAGGTTCCAACGACTTATAAGTTGGCGTTGCTTCAACTTTCTCTCTAAATGTTTTCATACTATATTTATTTTAAAGTTAACTCGATTTTATCACCCACAGCAAAGTGTTGGGTGGAATGGTAGGTAAATGTTTTTCCAAACGAATCCCGGATCCGATATTCAAATCCGGAATGATCATAATGATAGATTTTGTCTACTACCTCAAAATCCTGAAGGTAGCTGTGCCTAACCGCCGGCTCGTTTTGACAACTAATCAAAAACAGGAGCAAAAGAATAAGTGTTTTCATTTTTTTGTGCTTTATTATTGATGAATAAATCATAATCTAGAGGTTCAACCGGTTGGGGTTCCATTCCTTTAAAGTTCTTTTCGTATAAGTCAAAATATAGCTTTTCAATCATTTGATGCACGCTTGGAATGGTAACATCTTGTCGGTATTTTTTTCCGTTTTTTTCAAAAATTAGCGTTTTATTGACCGGCTTATCTTCATAAACATTCTCGCCTAATTTTTCACGTTTATTTCTTGAAATGGCTAGTTTATATCTTCCACGTGTGATGGGTTTCACAACCACAAAAACATCATGCTCCCAGCACACTTTCAAAACCTTATTGAATTCTTTATTGTCCATAATTAATACTCATTTGAAGGTGGTAGTTCTAAATTTGCCTGACTTGGATTGGTAACTATTTTTGTTTTTTTAGTGCCAAAAAGTTCCATTTCGGTTTGATTGTCAATTTCATTTACATCTAAATGAATGATGTTCATGCGTTCCATCATGTCGTAGTCAAATGCATATCCTGATACAACTCGGTCACCCATCCGGCGAGCAGGAAACAATCCTATAAAGTATTTTTTTGACTTGAGATAATTGCGAAGCGTGGTTTCTCCAATCACTTCTTCACCTTTACGGCTGGAAACTTCTTTGTGATAATATTGGTGTACTGATTTGAAATTCAAAAACAACACACGAACTCTGTTTTCATTTCTCCAGGTTTCTTTTTCCTCTCGAGATTTTGAAATGACAAGGGTTGGTACTTTTTCAATTTGATAATCAAAACCTTCTTTAATGACAGTTTTATTCGGTTGGTTGGTATCTTGAGGTCTAGATAAGAATTCAATAATGTTCCAGAATTTGGCTAATCCATCAGAATCAGCAATTAGTTCAGAATTTTCTAAAACACCGGCTGCAGACAACTTCAAAAATTCATCATAAGTAAAAGGAAAGCTAAAATTTCCTTCCAATAATTTCATTACAGTTAACAGTACCAGGTAATTCTCATAAACACGGTTCTGATAATTTCGGCCAACTAGTTCTTGTTTCAATTGTTTGGCACACTCGGCATAGTTTTTCATCAAATTTGCCTTAACAGAATTACGATGTTTAAGGATCTCCAGAACAAAAGAGGTAATTCCGGATTGACACCAATTCATAAGTGTTTGATATTCGGTTTTATCTTCAACGGAATAATCTTTATTGTGAAAGTTTAACACCACGGTTCTGGAAGTGAGAGCTCCGTCATCACCTGAAGGAATGTATTGTCCTGAATAATAAACAGCTGCGTTTATTTTATCAGTGGTGGTTCTATTGCTCTCAGCTCCTTTCCCTTTTTCACGTCCTAATCCGTTCCAGGTACCTTTTAAAATTTCTCGTTTATCGCCGTCTAAATCATCACGGTATTCATCAAAGAAAGTCACCACATTTTTACATCGGGTCAATCGTCTTGACATACCAGGAATGGTGGCATTGTTCAATTCCAAAGGCAACAAATCATAAAAGAAAAAGGATTGAAGCACTTTTCCCATCCCAGACTTTCCGGAATCTTTTTGGCCAAAACCACCCATCAAAGGAAAATAACTGTAGTGCGTTAAAAACAGGTCTCTGAAATTGGCAGCCAGGCAAAATAAAACACCAAATTTTCCTTTATCTCCAAACACTTTAACCACTTGCTTCATCCATTGATCAATCGATACATTGGCAATTTTATACACAAAGTGACGGTCATTTTCATATGGATCGTCATCCTCACGAACGTGTTTATAGATCTCAGAAAAAGCCGGAGAATAGTAATGTTTAATGTCTGATTTATACTCCGATTTTTCATTTTCCAATCCTTCCAGATGAACGATACCGTATTTATTTACCGGCCAAAATTGATTATTGTGAAATACGCCATCGGCAAAGGCAAAAAAGCCTTCACGCTGTTGGCCAAGTGTTTTCAATTCGGTTGCTTGGATAAATTTCTCTAGCAGCTTTTTAGCCACTAGTTTGAAATCTTTTGTTTGACATGCCGGCTCCCAAAAGAAGTTGCCTTCGTCAATCAATCGCTCCTGGAAGCGTGTGAAGTTGATTAGATCCTTCGAATCTAAATCAATCAAACGTTTTTGGCCACGTTCATTGATTACTTCAATTAATCGTTTATTATCAGTTTTACCTTCCACGTGAAATAAAGGAGTCATGATAAAGTTGGTTCCTTTAAAGAAGTTGCCACCAGATTCCTCAAAATAGTAGTTGTGACCTATCTCACAAAAACGATCCTCCAGATACTGTTCTTTGTTTGCACCTTTAGGCAAACGATTCATTTGAGGGTCATGCGTATCAACTGAAGCTTTTCGTTTTTTCTCCTGCTCTTCCCTAGCTTCAATATCAGTAATGACTTGTTGAATGATGTTTGGCTTTGTGGCCATAGAAGTAGCCACCATTTTCACATATTCTTTTTGAGCAATTTTATTGGGGATTTTGTGTAATGTATTTGCCATTTCCTCGATGGCTTGAGAAAGCAGCTGCGGTTCATATTTTGGCAGCTCGTCAAGGGTTTGCTTCAGCTGAATCTCCAGCTCACGAATAGCTTTGAATTTATCGTCATTCTCTTTTTTAAGGAACTTTTTGTCCATCGCATTCAAACCTTCAAAAGCACTCTCCGGAGCAATATCCTGACGGATGGCTTCTACAGCTCTCTCATGCTCTTCTTTAATGGTTTTTTCAAGTTCTTTAAGATCCGGATGAACCGCTCCTTCAATCAGAACCTTAGCCTTCCAGTTGATGGCATCCTGGTAATTTTTTTCAATGAAAGCATTGATATCTGTTTTTTGACAAAGCGAATCCGGGTCTTCGCCTTCAGGGCAAATCACAACGGTCACTTTGATTCCTTTCTTTACCAAGGCATCAATGTCACGTAAAGCAGCTTTTTGGCCGGCCGTATCTCCGTCACGGAAAATAATTACATGTTTACAGTACTTAGCCAAGGCTTTGGCATGGTTTTCAGTGAGAGCAGTTCCACAGGTGGCCACCGCATAATCCAAACCGGCTTGATGCAATGCAATCACATCTGTATAACCTTCCAAAAGAATGGCTTTCTGTTTTTTTACGATTGATTTTTTAGCCTGGTAGATTCCGTATAAAACACCTTCTTTTTTGTAAAGTTTGGATTCTTTGGAGTTTAAATATTTAGCATATTGATCGTCTTCTTCAGCATTAGATCTACGGCCACCAAAACCAATAACGTTACCCTGAACATCGTGTATTGGAAAAATGATACGGTTACGATAAAAATCATAACTAGATCCATCTTTGGTATTTGTAAGACCTAAATCTTTGGCCTCTGTAAAATTTCCGGATGAAATTAATTGAGTAGAAATGAAGCTTCGTTCGTTTGGAGCATAACCAATTTGAAAGGTTTCAATGATTTCTTCAGAATACTTGCGTTGCTTCAAAATCATTTCTTTTGCCCAATGGCTCTCAGGCAACTTTGTAAATGACATCATGTACTGCTCGTTGGCAAAATGCATGACCTTTTTATAAGACTGCTCTTCAGAGAGAATACGTTGATAGTCTTCTGAAGCATCTTCATACTCCAGTAAAATGTTGCAAATCTCAGCGGCTTTTTCAATCGCTTCAAAAAAGGAAAGTTTGTCCTTTTTCATTAGGAAAGTAATGGCATTTCCTCCAAATCCGGATGAATAATCAAACCAGTTGTTTTTTACAGTATTAACGGCTAAACTTGGGGTTTTTTCCGGCTTAAAAGGCGAATTACAAAACCAGTAAGTACCTTTTTTTACAAGCTTTTCAGAATAATTTATAACAGTATATACATCGGCATCTGTGATAACCGTATCGATAGAAGATTGTTTGATAAACTTCATATTATTTTTTCAGAATTTTGCACGTTGTTATTTTGATTTGAGCGTCTTCATCATGTTGGCAGGCATATGCCACACAATCGGTTCCGTTTACATTAAACCAGCATTGCATTTTTGGTTTTCCATTTAAATATTCTTGTGAAGCTTCGAATTTGTCACCAACCTTAACTCCTAGTCTTTCAGTCTCGCTATTGGAGTAGGTAATTTCAATTTTTACCGATTTATATGTGATATTGCTCATGATTAGTTAGTTTAAAACCTCCACCGGAGTGGAGGATTCTTTAAAAAATTCCGCAGTACAGACTGCGATAAAAATGGGTAAGAACGTAGGGTGGTATTGTTTTTAGAAAACAGATTTCAATTTTTGATTTTGTAATTGGCGTTTATATTGATTAATAAGCTTTACCTTATCCGCATCAGAATATCGTTTAGACATCTTAATTTCATTGATTTTGATGCACACTATGGCTTCCTGATTTTTTTTACTTAGCTGATACATAGCGATGGTTTTAAAAGGTTATGAATAAAAGCAACAGCTACTAAACGGGGTCTGGATAAAACATTAAGCTTTGAGAAGAGCTCTTTTTTATGGGTTTCAAAGGAATTGATACACATTTGCATTTTCTCTGCAATCACCGGAATGGTATCTTCTGAAGACAAATGGCGAATCATTTGCATGTCTCTGGGAGTTAAGACTGAGCCACGGTAAACGATGCTTTTGCAAACGATACCTTCCATGGCACAATTGCCTCTAAAACCGCAATCAAAATACTCGCAGTCTACTAGATGTCCGTTTACGATATCCGGAGTAGTGTCTAAACCACCAAAGCGGCAAACGGTATATTTTTCAAGTTTTTCTCTTTTGGTTTTAAATCCGGAATATTTCAAAGCCAGGAAAGCAGCTTCATCTTCCTGAAGTTCTTTCCAAACTAAATCCTGAATTTCTTCTGGCAAATCAAAAAAACATTGCATTTTTCCGTTAAAAAAAGCCATTGGCTTACTTTCGTGTGAAAAAAACTCCAGATTGGAGTCAAAAAGTCCTGAAGGAATTGCTACTTTTGTCATCTCTCTATGTTTAAAAGCTGTGGATACTATTAATTAGTTGAAGCGGCTTTTTTCATTGAAAAAAGTTCCTTAGATTCTTTATTTTTTAAGCCAACTTCTACCAGAGCACGGCAAATAGTATCGTTAAAAGCATTTTCTTCATTATGTCTAACCTTTACGATATATCGATCAGAAAATGATTTATTGATTTTACCGGAGTCAAACCATTTTTTTAATACCTCTTGGGTTTCCTTCACATAATTATGTGGAAGGTTCTGAAATGCCTGAAAAACAATGTCTGGGGTAATTACCCTATCTTCAGATTCAATTTTATTATTATCTTTGTTCATAATTAGTACATTTTTATTTCTCAACTAGTTCAACAAATGTACATAGAAAAATGTATAAAACAAATATTTCTATGGATATTTTTAAAAAAAAGTACATAAATGTATGTAGATGGCAATAAAATAAAGGTATTGGTGGAAGCCTACGGAAAAGAAAAGGGCTATCCTGAAAAGTCTTATATGGCAAAGTTTTGCGAGGACTTTGAACTGAACTACAACCAGTGGAATGCATACTCCAGAGGTGCACAAGTTATCGGTACTAAAATAGTACAAAGATTAATGGAGATTTTTCCAGATGTTGACTTGAACTGGTTATTAAAAGAAAATGAAGCTCTAGAAGCTCTTTCTATGGTTCATGAACCAAAAGAAACTTTACTGAAGGAATCAGAAAAAATGATCATGGATAAACTTGAAATCATCCATAAAGAGATTCTCAAGCTAAAAAAATGACACAATTTTGACACACAAAAATCTTAATTTAATTATAAATCAATTAGTTAGTGCGTGAAAAGGTTTACTGGAGGTACCACTTTCAAAAAATTCTCAAGCACAGACTTCGCGGTAAAACGCTGAAAATCTGTGCTTTTTTTATTCATTTAACTTAATGATCATGAGAATTTTTGAAATCGAAAACTCCATTTTTG
>JAFLBT010000030.1 GCA_017302935.1 Flavobacteriales bacterium
ATCGAAATATTGTAATCAATAATTCTTTGCTTAAGCTCTTCTGACTTTATGATATTAATGTCCTTGTTGGAAATGTTTTTAAACCCGGTATTTTCATTAGAAATAGTTAATGTATTAAAGAGTAAAACAATATATTGTTGATGTTTTAAAATGTCTTGTTCAGAATAATTTTTTGTCAATAATAAATCTCTAAATTTAATTATTGAATCCAATTCAATTTTTCTGCCATTTAAATAATGACTATTTATTCTTAAATTAGATTCGAGGTTTTCTTTGTATAATTTTAAATTATCTATTAAAAATTTATCTGTCTTTTGTGCTTCTTTATATGTATTATATTTTGATGCTAATGTAATACCAATGAAAATCAAGAGTACCTCTAATGCTATGTAACCCAATTTAAACTTTTGGTAAAATTCTTTATTGAAAACCCTTCTTAAGACAAACATAGGTTGTGTTTTAATTTTTTTAAAAGTATAAAAAAATATGGCAATTATATGATTCAAAAGGTTTTTATTTATTCTTCAAAAACTCCACATTCCTCTGTAATCCTTCCAACTTCGTTCGTTTCACCGCTGAGTTTTTGAATACTTCTTTAAAAACATCTTCGGTTATTTCCTCCCAATCTTTTTTGGTAAAAGAAAGTAATTCAGGATTGACTTGAAAAAGCGGTTCACTATGTGGTTTTGAAAAACGGTTCCATGGGCAAACATCTTGGCAGACATCGCAACCAAAAACCCAATCGTCGAATTTGCCTTTCATTTCAGTGGGAATATTTTCTTTTAACTCAATTGTGAAATAGGAGATGCATTTGCTGCCATCTACCACATACGGAGCAACAATGGCATTGGTTGGGCATTCATCAATGCAGGCTGTGCACGAACCGCAATGGTCGGTAGTTGGAGCATCATATTCTAATTCAACATCCACAATTAGTTCAGCAATAAAATAGAATGAACCCACTTTTTGGGTTATGAGGTTGGTGTTTTTTCCCATCCAACCCAAACCACTTTTAGCCGCCCAAGCTTTGTCTAACACCGGAGCTGAATCGACGAATGCTCGTCCGGACACTTCGCCTATTTCGGTTCGTATGAAGTATAATAGTTCTTTCAGTTTTTCTTTGATGACAAAATGATAATCTTGTCCGTAGGCATATTTTGAAATTTTGTAACTTTCTTTATTCTGAAATTCGGATGGATAATAATTCAATAATAAGGAAATGACGCTTTTGGCTCCATCCACTAACAATGTTGGATTTAAACGCTTGTCAAAATGATTTTCCATGTAAAACATTTGACCGTGCATGTTTTTGTTAAGCCAATTTTCTAATCTGGGTGCTTCTTCTTCCAGGAAACCTGCTCTAGAGATTCCGCAAGACAAAAAGCCGAGTCTTTTGGATTCGGCTTTGATCATTTCTGAATATTTCTCTTTAGAATTTATCAAATCTTAACAATTGAGATTCCTCGTTACTCGTAATAACAGATTGTGACTAAAAGAGTCCCCCTTGAATATTCGTTCTAATCTTTCCTAAATGCTTATAAGCTTTCTCGGTTACTTCTCTACCCCTCGGTGTTCGCATGATGAAACCTTCTTGAATTAAAAAAGGTTCATACACTTCTTCTATGGTTTCGCCACTTTCGGAAACAGCTGTTGCTAATGTTGATAGACCAACCGGACCTCCTTTAAATTTATCAATGATGGTATTAAGTATTTTATTATCCATTTCGTCTAAACCATGAGCATCAACATTTAAAGCTTGCAAAGCGTATTTAGCAATTTCAATATCAATTTTACCATTCCCTTTAATTTGAGCAAAATCGCGAACTCTTCTTAAAAGAGCATTCGCAATTCGGGGAGTTCCTCTACTTCTACCGGCAACTTCTATTGCTGCTTCCATTGAAATAGGCACTTTTAAAATTGCCGCACTTCTTTGTACAATTGTTGTTAAAAGTTCTGTATTATAATAGTGTAACCGGCTTTGAATTCCAAAACGTGCACGCATTGGTGCAGTAAGCAATCCTGAACGTGTAGTTGCACCTACTAAAGTAAACGGATTCAAATTGATTTGAACAGTTCTAGCATTAGGTCCGGATTCGATCATGATGTCAATTTTGAAATCTTCCATTGCAGAATATAAATACTCTTCAACAATTGGACTTAGACGATGAATCTCATCAATAAATAGTACATCACGTTCATCTAAATTGGTCAACAAACCAGCTAAATCTCCAGGTTTATCTAACACGGGTCCAGAAGTGATTTTAATTCCCACCCCTAATTCGTTCGCTAAAATATTTGCAAGAGTAGTCTTTCCTAATCCCGGTGGACCATGAAACAGGGCATGATCAAGTGCTTCATTGCGAAGATTGGCAGCTTCAACAAATACCTTTAGATTATCTAAAATTTGGTCTTGTCCACTAAAATCATTAAAAGAAAGTGGACGCAATTTTTTTTCTAAGTCAAGTTCCTCAGAATTGTATTTATTATTTGTTGGGTCTAAATGTTCGTTCATGTAACAAATATAGGGAAATGAATATGCAAAATAAAAAAACGAAGCCCTTAAAAAAGGACTTCGTTATATATTAAAAATTATATTAAATTTTAATGGTGTAATTGTTCTTCATCAGGACCCATTGGTACTGTTTGCGGAACAAAATCTTCATCATGCCCCGGTTTACTGTAATCATAAGGCCATCTATGTACTTCTGGAAGAGCTCCCGGCCAGTTGCCGTGCATGTGTTCAACTGGTGCTGTCCACTCTAAAGTATTTGAACGCCATGGGTTCATTTCGGCTTTTTTACCATAGAACATACTATGGAAGAAATTCCAAATAAATACCAATTGGAATGCACCACCAATTAAAGCAAACATGGTAATAACAACATTTACATTTTGCAAATCATCAAATAATGGGAAAGCTGTATTGGTATAATAACGTCTTGGAAGACCTGCCATACCTATAAAGTGCATTGGGAAGAAAACTCCATACGCACAAACAGCCGTTACCCAAAAGTGAACATATCCTAAATTTTTATTCAACATTCTTCCAAACATTCTTGGATACCAATGATAAATACCGGCAAACATTCCATAAAGAGCTGAAATACCCATAACTAAGTGGAAGTGAGCAACTACGAAATAGGTATCATGAACATTAATATCTAAAGTACTATCTCCTAAAATAATTCCTGTTAAACCTCCGGTAATGAATGTAGATACTAATCCAATAGAAAACAACATTGCAGGATTTAATTGTAAGTTACCTTTCCATAGCGTTGTGATGTAATTAAATGCTTTAACAGCAGATGGAATTGCAATCAACAAAGTTGTAAAGGTAAATACAGAACCCAAGAAAGGATTCATTCCTGATACGAACATATGGTGACCCCATACAATAGTAGAAAGGAATGCAATTGCAATAATTGACGCAATCATCGCTCGGTAACCAAAAATTGGTTTACGAGCATTCGTTGCAATAATTTCAGAAGTTATTCCTAATGCTGGTAATAATACGATGTAAACTTCAGGGTGGCCTAAGAACCAAAATAAGTGCTCAAACAATACAGGTGAACCACCTTGGTAATGTAAAACTTCACCAGAAATAAAGATATCTGATAAGAAGAATGAAGTGCCAAAACTTCTATCAAAAATCAACAATAATGCAGCTGATAAAAGAACTGGGAAAGACACAATACCAATAATCGCAGTGATAAAAAATGCCCAAATGGTTAATGGCATTCTAGTCATTGACATACCTTTAGTTCTTAAATTTATAACCGTTACAACGTAGTTCAAAGAACCCATCAAAGAAGAAGCAATAAATATTGCCATAGAAACTAACCATAAAGTCATACCGGCTCCAGAACCAGGAATAGCTTGAGGTAATGCACTTAATGGAGGATAAATTGTCCAACCGGCTGAAGCTGGTCCTGATTCTACGAACAAAGAAATAACCATGATTACACTTGACAAAAAGAATAACCAATAAGAAATCATGTTCATGAAACCTGAAGCCATATCACGTGCTCCTAATTGCAATGGAATTAATAAATTACTAAATGTTCCACTTAATCCGGCTGTTAATACAAAGAATACCATGATAGTACCGTGAATGGTAACTAAAGCAAGGTAAATATCGTTTCTCATCACACCTTCAGGAGCAAATTTATCTCCTAGGAGAACGTTGAAAATTTTAAAAGATTCTTCCGGCCATGCCAATTGCATTCTAAACAATAAAGACATTGCCACACCAATAATACCCATAATCAATCCAGTGATTAGGTATTGTTTTGCGATCATTTTGTGATCAATACTAAAGATATACTTTGTAATGAAAGTATCTTTGTGGTGATGTTCGTGCTCGTGTCCGTGATCGTGTTCGTGTGCGTGATCGTGTGCTGACATATCTATAACAATTTTTTACTAATTATTTATTTGACGCAACTAGAGTTGAGTCTTTCGTAACATTCACAGTTGTATCAATAACTGTTTCTTTTTGTTCATTGGCCTCTTTCTCAGCTTTTGCATTTTGGGCAAAAGTTGTCTTTTCTCCAAGCCACTTCTTAAAATCTTCTTTAGATTCTACTACAATTTTCATTTGCATATTGTAGTGAGAACTACCACAAATTTTATTACATAATAACAAATAGTCAAAAGTGTAAGGATCTAAAGTTGCTTTTCCTTCCTTAACTAATTGGATACTTTTCTCAGCTCTAATTCTATTGATTTCAGTAACTTTTTCTTGTATTGCTTTTGAATTTCTCATTTCCACAGTGGTAACAGTAGGGATAAACGCAAACTGAGTTACCATTCCCGGAACACAATTCATTTGTGCTCTAAAATGAGGCATATATGCAGAGTGCAAAACATCTTGTGAACGAATTTTGAAAAGCACTTTTACACCTTTTGGTAAATGCAATTCATTGGCTTGAATATCATCTTGTGTATTTGGATCAGCTAAATCTACTCCTAAAGTATTTGTTCCTTCAATGTATCGAACATTCGCTTTACCTAACACATTATCTTCTCCGGCATATCTTACTTCCCAACCAAACTGTTTTGCGTAAATCTCAACAACCATTGGATTTTCAGTTTCTTCATCTACAAACATAATATTTGTCCAAGCATATAAACCATAAAGAATTAAACCAGCCAAAGTAATTGCCGGAATGATACTCCAAATCATTTCTAATTTATTGTTATCAGCAAAATAAAGTGCTTTGTTTCCTTTTTTACCTCTATACTTATAAGCAAAATAATGCAAAAGAGCTTGTGTGATAGTCTGAACAAAGAATATCAAAATCATTGAAATCCACATTAATCTATCAACTTCTACACCATGTTCTGATGCAGAATTACTCATTAATGGAAAATGACCATACGCTACAACACAATAAATAGTGGTAAGATAAATGAATACTAAAAAAGCAAACATTAAATAACCATTCACATTATTATCATTATCATTTGCAATTTGTGCATTTGATGAATCACCACCTACTTGAGTTAAATCAAATATTTTGGTTAATTGCCAAATTGCAATTGATACTAAAACTAAAACAACTAGTATTAACAAACCTGTCATCTGTCTAAATCTTTAAATATTAATAATGAAAATGTTTACTTTCTTCAATAAATGGATTTCTTTTAGGAAGAAGTGGTGCTTTTGTTAGAGCTGTAAATACAACTAAAATAAACAATCCTAAGAAGAAAAGCAATGAGCTAATTTCTGCAACTCCAATAAACCACCTGTCGCCAACAGTTGCAGGCATAATCATGTTGAAGAAATCAACATAATGACCTAACAATATAATTGTTCCAGCCATAACTAAAATCCAAGTGATACGTTTGAAATCTGTATTGATAAGAATCAAGAATGGGAATACAAAGTTCATGGCTACCATACCGAAGAAAGGTAAATTATATTGTTCTATTCTAGTAACATAATACGTTACTTCTTCTGGAATATTTGAATACCATATCAACATGAATTGAGAGAACCACAAATATGTCCAAAATACACTGATACCAAACATAAATTTAGCTAAATCATGAATATGACTAGTATTTACGTACTCTAAATATCCTTTTGATTTTAGGTATAATGTTACCATTGCTATCACTGTAATACCACTTACAAAGAAAGAAGCGAATACATACCATCCGAATAAGGTAGAGAACCAGTGAGGATCAACAGACATAATCCAATCCCAAGACATGATAGATTCTGTTACGATAAAGAAAACTAAAAATCCAGCTGAAATATTAAAATTCTTTTTGTAGAATGCATTGTCTGATGCTTCGTCTTGTGCCAAACAATTTTTTCTAGAAAAATAACGGTACAAATTCCATCCGATAATGAATACTGCAGCTCTGATTAACCAGAACCATTCATTTAAGTAGCCTTTTTTACCATTAATCAATTTATCAAACTTTGGACTTTCAGGGTTTACTAATTCTGGATCCATCCATACAAATAAATGATTGAAATGGAAAGCTGCTAAAACCAACAATAGGAAAAATATTAGTGAACCTACAGGCAAATAAGCTGTTATTCCTTGCATTACTCTGAACAATACTGGTGACCATCCTGCTTGAGCTACATTTTGAATAGCATAAAAGGCTAAAACACCTAAAGAAATCAACATAAAAAATAATGCCGCAACATAAAAAGCTGCCCAAGGCTTATTTTGTAATTGATGTAAAACATGGTTCAAATGCTCTTCATGTTCTGCGTGAGCAGCTGCGTCATTAGCACCATGACCATGCGTATCATGAGCATGAGCATCGTGTGAACCATGATGACCATGGGCTTCAGCTTCAAGAATTTTTTCTACATCGGCTGTGGTTTTTGGAGCAGAGATAAAACTATATCCAATTCCCAATAATCCAACAATTATCAGAACAATGGAAAAAACTTTTAATTTACTTGAAAAGGTATACATATCTATACAATCTAGTTGTCAATAATTATAATTTACTTTTTAACTGAAGAACATAATCAGTTACTAACCAACGCTCATGTTGCGATAATTGATTCGCATGAGAACCCATTGAATTTAATCCGTAAGTAATCACATGGAAAACGCTTCCTTCGGTAACCGGTCTGTCAGCATAACTTGGAACTCCCAAGAATTTTTCTCTTTCTACTAATTTGCCTTTCCCGTTTCCTTGTTCACCATGGCAAATAGCACAATAAATTCCGTATAATTCTTTACCTTTTGCAGCTTCTTTTTCAGAAATCGAATCAAGAGGTGATTTTAAGTTTAGTTTTGCCAATTCATAACCGGCAGTTGAATTTTCATAATCATAAATTTCAAAACCTCTTTTAATACTACCTTGAGGTGGTACTTGAGCTGTTTGACCTTTTAGCTGATTTTCACCATTAAAAGCATCTGATTCTGCATATGTTTCGTATCCTACAGATTGATACATATTAGGGAAAAATTGATAATTTGGACTTTTACTGTCGAAACAAGACGTAACCGAAACGGCAAGTCCAAATAACATGGCTATTTTAAATAAGCTTTTCATATTTCTATCTTAATGCTTTTCTACAACTTTAATTTCTACTGCTCCTGTTTTCTTTAAAAAATCAGACAGTTCTTCCTCATTATTATGAACTGCAACTTCCATTAAAAAATGGTCGTCAGTAGTTCTTACATCTGGATTTTCTGCTGATTTAAAAGGCCATAATTTACTTCTCATATAAAAAGTAATCACCATTAAGTGAGCAGCAAAGAAAACGGTTAACTCAAACATAATAGGCACAAACGCCGGCATGTTTTCAATATAACTAAAACTTGGTTTTCCTCCGATATCTTGAGGCCAATCTTGAATCATGATATAATTCATCATCCAAGTAGCAACAGAAAGTCCAACACATCCATACAAGAAAGATGCAATTGCAATTCTTGTTGGTGCAAGTCCCATAGCTTTGTCTAGACCGTGAACCGGAAAAGGAGTGTAAACCTCTTCAATATGGTGATGAGCTTTTCGCGTTTCTTTAACCGCATCCATTAGGATGTCATCATCATTATATAGTGCTTGTATAACTTTAGTACTCATAATTTCTTACTACTAATTATCTTAATGATTGTGGTGATCTCCTTCTTGTTCTCTTTTTCTTTTATAATTTTCACCTGAAGATTTCAAGATGGTTTTCACCTCGGCTTGAGCAATTACAGGGAATGAACGTGCATATAATAAGAACAATACAAAGAAAAATCCGATTGTTCCGATAAAGATTCCAATATCTACAAATGTTGGTGAGAACATCGTCCAAGATGATGGAAGGTAATCTCTGTGTAATGAAGTTACGATAATTACGAAACGCTCAAACCACATACCAATATTTACAACAATCGAAATTACGAACGAGAACATGATACTTGTTCTTAATTTTTTGAACCACATGAATTGAGGAGAAAACACGTTACATGTCATCATCGCCCAATAAGCCCAAGCATAAGGACCGGTAGCTCTGTTTAAGAAAGCATATTGTTCATATTCTACTCCGGAGTACCATGCAACAAACAACTCTGTGATGTAGGCAACACCTACAATAGAACCTGTAATCATGATTACAATATTCATTAATTCAATATGTTGAATGGTGATGTATGCTTCTAATTTAGATACTTTACGCATGATAATCAACAAGGTGTTTACCATCGCGAATCCTGAGAATACTGCTCCAGCAACGAAATACGGAGGGAAGATAGTTGTATGCCAACCCGGAATTACCGATGTAGCAAAGTCAAATGATACAATTGTGTGTACAGAAAGTACAAGAGGAGTTGCTAATCCGGCAAGAACTAAAGAAACTTCTTCAAAACGTTGCCAATCTTTAGCTCTTCCACTCCATCCGAATGATAAAACGGAATAAATTCTTTTTGTAAAAGGAGTTATCGCTCTGTCTCTCAACATGGCAAAGTCAGGAAGTAAACCTGTCCACCAGAAAACTAACGATACAGAAAGATAGGTAGAAATTGCAAATACGTCCCAAAGTAATGGTGAGTTGAAGTTAACCCATAACGAACCAAATTGATTTGGAATTGGAAGTACCCAGTATCCTAACCATGGACGACCCATGTGAATAATTGGGAACAATCCAGCTTGCATTACAGAGAAGATGGTCATTGCTTCCGCAGAACGGTTAATCGCCATTCTCCATTTTTGACGGAATAATAAAAGTACGGCAGAAATCAATGTTCCGGCGTGACCGATACCAACCCACCAAACGAAGTTAGTGATATCCCAAGCCCATCCAACAGTTTTATTTAATCCCCATGTTCCGATACCGGTAGAAATG
Organism: Flavobacteriales bacterium; assembly: GCA_017302935.1. Lineage (GTDB taxonomy): Bacteria > Bacteroidota > Bacteroidia > Flavobacteriales > Flavobacteriaceae > Flavobacterium. The sequence goes on from JAFLBT010000030.1 coordinate 9,314, forward strand.
GTGTAAATCATACAACCTAATCCCCAAAGGAAAGCGGTTAATGCGATTGAAAATACAATCCACCATTGTTTATTTGCTCTTCCTTCAACAGGAGCAGCGACATCTACTGTTACATCGTGATAAGTTTTATCACCAATAACTAAAGGTTTTCTAATGGGTGCTTCGTAGTGAGACGACATAATCCTTTATAGTATTTCTTATTAATTAAATTTTAATTACGTATTTCTAACTTTAACGTGATAGAATACATTTGGTTTTGTTCCAACATGCTCTAATAAATGATACATTCTATCATCTTCAACCAATTTGGCTACTTCACTTTCTTTATCATTTACATCACCAAATACCATTGATCCGGTAGAACAAGCACTTGAACAAGCAGTTTGGAATTCGTCTTTATTAACCGGACGACCTTCTTTTTTCGCTTTTAAGATAGTAGCTTGTGTCATTTGGATACACATAGAACATTTTTCCATTACCCCTCTTGAACGAACATTTACATCCGGATTCAATACCATACGACCTAAATCGTCATTCATGTGGAAATCGAATTCATTGTTTTTGTTGTATAAGAACCAGTTGAAACGACGTACTTTATACGGACAGTTGTTTGCACAGTAACGAGTACCTACACATCTATTATATGCCATGTGGTTTTGACCTTGACGGCTATGTGAAGTCGCAGCAACCGGACAAACTGTTTCACATGGTGCATGATTACAATGCTGACACATTACCGGTTGGAAAGCTACTTGAGGATTTTCAGCAGGATTCTCCATTTCACCAAATCCGCCTAACGAGCCTTTCTCTCCGAATAATCCGTCGAATTCTTCTTTTCTCTTCACATCACCTGCAAACGTTTCTTCAGAAGAATAATATCTATCAATTCGCAACCAGTGCATATCTCTACTTCTTCTTACTTCTGATTTTCCAACAACAGGAACGTTATTTTCTGCATGACAAGCGATTACACACGCACCACATCCGGTACAAGAATTCAAATCGATTGACAAGTTAAAATGATGCCCAACAGATCTATCAAAACTATCCCATAAATCTACTTTTGTAGCTTCGATTGGTTTGTGATCGATAGAAACCATTGGTGGTGGATTCCACTTCTTAGCATCTTTTTCAGTATTAAAAATGGTTAACGTAGTTTCCTTGATAATATCACCACGACCCATTAATGTTTTTTGTGCTTGAACACATGCAAATTCGTGCTCACCAGTTTCCGGAGTAATAGTTACCGATTGTGTAGAATTGAAACCTTTATATAATGCATATGCATTTACACCCACTTGCATTGCTTCTTTTAATGAAGCTTTTTTACCATAACCAAAAGCTAAACCTACTGTTCCTTTTGCTTGTCCGGGTTGAACAATAACAGGAACTTTTTCAATTTTAGCATTTCCAACCGAAATAGTTACATAACTTCCGTTAAGACCGCCATTGGCAACAATTTCATTTTTGACACCCATTTTATCTGCATCAGCTTTTGAAACAGTTATATAGTTATCCCATGAAACTCTTGTAATTGGATCTGGAAACTCTTGTAACCATGGGTTGTTGGCTTGTTGCCCATCACCCATTCCGGTTTTAGTATATAAATTTAATTCAAATTCACTTGGTTTTGCTTGAGCTAAAGCTGAAGCGGCGGCTGAGAAATCAACACCTGCTGCACTATTAGATGACACTGTAGCAGATACAAATATTCCATCGTGAACAGCTTGACTCCATGACTTACCGGATAAAATTCCGTTAGTCCAAGTATCTTTTAAGTAATCGTAGTAGGTTTTATCACTTCCATTCCATACTAACAAATTATCTTGTAATTGACGAGAATTAAATAACGGACGAATAGTTGGTTGTGTAACTCCGTAAATACCTTTGATAATTTCAACATCTCCCCAACTCTCTAAATAATGTGGAGCTGGTGCAGCAATTGAAGTTAAAGAAGCTGTTTCATCTTCTTTTAATGCAATAGCAACAGAAAGTTTTGCTTTTTTCAATCCGTCAGCAAAAGCTTTACCATCTGCTAAGGTATAAACCGGATTTACACCACTCATAATAAGTGTGTGAACTTTTCCAGCATTCAAATCAGCAACTAATTCAGCAACTGCTTGATTAGAACCTTTTCTGATTTGACGGGTTTGATTTGGATTAAAAGCCTCACTATTTAATTTAGCATTGATCGCCAATACTAATAATTGTGCATTTTTATCATCAATACCGGAAACTAAAACACCTTTAGTACCCGATTGATTTAATTGTCCAGCAATATTAACAATTTCAGCTTCATTAGCTAATTTTCCAACATTTACAGGAGTTCCGGTAACGATACTGAAAATTTTAACTAATGCTAATTTTTGTTCAGCAGTTGATATTGGAATTCTTCTATCAGCAGCAGCACCGGACAAAGTCATATTAGCTTCTAACTGAATGTGTTTTGACATTTTTCCTTGTTTAGGAACTCTACCTTGAGCATATCCTTTATCATAACCACCACCTTGCCAATCGCCTAAGAAATCAGCTCCAACAGAAACGATAGTATTTGCTTTTGAAAAATCATATTCAGCTAACGCTCTTTCTCCATAAGCTGCCTGAAAAGCATCTAATGCTTCTGAGGAAGAAACTGCATCATAAATTACATGCTTTGCAGTTGGATTGTTAGCAATAAATTCAGTAACTAATTTATTGGTAGAAGGGCTTGCTAAAGTTCCTGTAAGAAGAACAACTTGAGCTCCTGTTGCTTTTGCATCAGCCAAACTAGCTTTTACTTTAGCATCAACATCAGACCAAGTCGCTTCTTTTTGATTAACTATTGGTTGTTTTAAACGCAAGTTGTCATACATCGACAAAACGGAAGCATGAACTCTTGCGTTAGCACTAAAATTGGCACCTTCAATTGTATTGTTTTCGATTTTAATCGGACGGCCTTCTCTAGTTTTCACTAAAATGTTAGCAAAATCAAATCCGTCAAACATTGTAGTTGCATAATAATCTGCAATACCCGGAATAATTTGTTCCGGTTGAACAACATAAGGAATAGATTTAATAACCGGTCCTTCACAAGCCACTAATGAAGCAGCAGCCGTACTAAAACCTACATATTTTAAGAAATCACGTCTTGACGTTGAAGAATTAGACAAACTGTCTTTATCTCCCAGAAACTCATCCGTTGGAATTGGTTCCACGAACTCATTATTTCTTAGCGTCTCAACAATAGAACTATTATCGTTTAGCTCTTCAACACTTTTCCAGTATTTTTTGTTTGATGACATACTGTATATATATTAGCTTCTTAATTAATTAATAGTGACATTTTCCACATTCTAAACCTCCCATTTGTGCAGCAGTTAACTTATCTACACCATATTTTTTAGAAAGTTCTTCATGTATTTTTTTATAGTATTCGTTGTCTTTCAACTTCACTTCTGTTTCTCTGTGACAATTGATACACCATCCCATTGTTAGAGGTGAATGTTGCTTCATAATTTCCATTTCCTCAACAGGACCGTGACACGTTTGACATTCAATTCCTCCAACTGTTACGTGTTGAGCGTGGTTGAAGTAAACTAAATCAGGAAGATTGTGAATACGAACCCATTTCACTGGTTGCGTTTTTCCCGTATATTTTTGGTTTGCTTTGTCCCAACCTACTGCATCGTATAATTTTTGGATTTCACCATCATAAAAAGCTTTGCTGTATTCTGGAGTGGCAGTTGATTCAGCTACTTCAGAAATATTTTTGTGACAGTTCATACACACATTTAAAGAAGGGATATTTGAATGTTTACTTTCTCTGGCTGCCGAGTGACAATATTTACAGTCAATACCATTTTCTCCGGCATGTATTCTATGTGAATAATGAATTGGTTGAATTGGCTCGTATCCTTGATCAACTCCAACCTGCATCAAAAATCCATAAACGAAATATGCACTAGCTAACAAGAAGAAAATAACAGTTACTAAAACCAAGAATTGATTTTTAGCAAAAGCTTTCCAAATTGGTAATGACTTTTCACTTTTTACTACCTCTAGTCCGTTAGCCTTTGCAATTCTTGTTAACACATTGTTTACTAAAAACAACATCACAACCAACATTCCTAATACCAATGCAAGAGCTCCAAGAATTACTTCATTAGAAATTCCTCCAGATTGAGCTGTACCTTGATCTCCTCCAGGAACAGCAGCTACTGCCGCCGGTGCAGGAACTGGCTCCATTGTATAAGCAATGATATTATCAATATCCGCATTAGACAACTGAGGGAAAGCCGTCATTGGCGACTTGTTGAACTCATTGAATACTTTGTTTGCTCTTTCGTCTCCTGATTTGATTAATTCAGCACTATTGCGAATCCATTTATACAACCATTCTTTTTCATATTTATCACCCACCCCACGAAGTGCAGGCCCGGTCATTTTAGCGTCCAACTTATGACAAGCCGCACACTGAGCATTGAATAATGCTTTTCCGGCAGCAGCATCACCAGTAGCAGAAGGTGCAGGTGTGGCAGTTGCGGCAGCATCAGTTGCAGGAGTCGCAGCATCTTGAGCAAAAAGTTGAATTGAAAAAGTTAGCATCAAAGCTAAACTGAATTTTAGTATTCTGGAAATCGAATTATGGTTACCCACCTTTTTCATATAAGTAGTTATAATTTGTCGACTAATTTTGGTATAATTTTTTCTATGTATTTAATAAAACATGCTTTTTATTAAAAACTCCGACAAAAATACGACTTATGAACTATTCTCAAAACCTTAAAATAACCTTAAATAGTAATTTATATTTATTCTAAATAATATTTATTGTTTTGTTTTATTTCATAAGCTGTACATTTGCATAAAAATCAATTCATTATGCTTTTCAAAGAAAGAAAAAATCTGTTGTGTTCCTTATTTTTATTAGTCTTTTTATTTGGTTTTCAAACTGTAATTAGTCAAACAACCACCATAGAACAAGATGCGAAATTTGAACAATTGTTAAACGAAAAACGCAAGGTTAACGCATCTTTAACAATGAATGAAAGGTGGAAAATTCAATTATTTACCGGTAATAGTGAAAATGCAAAAAAAGAATTATTACAATTTAAAAAAGAGAACAAAAATTTTGATGCAACAATTGTTTTTCACACACCCGTATACAAAGTTTGGGTAGGGAATTTTAAAACAAGGATTGAAGCTGAGAAAAACTTGAAAGAGCTAAAAACGAAGTATCCAAATGCATTTTTAATAAAACCCAATAAATAAAAAAATCCCGAAAAATCGGGATTTTTTATGCTTATTATTTTAGTTTTTTCTTGACTTCTACTTGGCTGAAACTTTCAATCAAATCGTTTATCTGAATATCGTTATATCCCTTGATTTGCATACCACAGTCATATCCTTTAGAAACTTCTTTTACATCGTCTTTAAAACGTTTAAGAGCAACTAATTCACCGGTATAAATGACTACTCCCTCACGAATTAATCTGATTTTAGAACTTCTAATAATTTTTCCATCAATTACCATACAACCGGCAATTGTTCCAATTTTAGAAATTTTAAATGTCTCTCGAATTTCGGCTGTTCCTGAAATTTCTTCTTTCATTTCCGGCGACAACATGCCTTCCATTGCATCTTTCAAATCGTCAATTGCATCATAGATAATTGAATAGGTTTTGATATCAATTTCTTCTTTATCAGCCAATTGTTTTGCATTTCCAGCAGGCCGAACATTAAATCCAATAATAATCGCATCAGAAGCAGAAGCTAACAATACATCCGATTCTGTAATGGCACCAACACCTTTATGAATAATTTTAATTTGAATTTCTTCCGTTGACAATTTAGAGAAGGAATCAGAAAGAGCTTCTACTGAACCATCCACGTCACCTTTTAAGATGATATTCAGCTCTTTAAACTGACCTAATGCAATACGTCTTCCAATCTCTGCAAGCGTAATGTGTTTTTGCGTTCTAACCGATTGCTCACGCATTAATTGAGAACGTTTCGCAGCAATTTGTTTTGCTTCGCGTTCGTCTTCAAAAACATTGAATTTATCTCCCGCTGTTGGTGCTCCATCTAAACCTAAAATGGATATTGGTGTCGAAGGACCTGCTTCTTTGATTATTTTTCCACGTTCATCATGCATCGCTTTTACTTTACCATGATTTTTACCCGCTAAAACATAATCTCCTACTCGCAATGTACCCGCTTGTACTAAAACAGTTGATATATATCCTTTTCCTTTATCTAAGAAAGCTTCAATTACTGTACCGACTGCTGGTTTATCTGGATTTGCTTTTAAATCTAATAATTCTGCTTCAAGTAAAACTTTTTCAAGTAATTCTTTTACACCCATACCCATTTTAGCAGAAATATCATGTGATTGAATTTTTCCACCCCAATCTTCTACCAATAAATTCATTCCGGCTAATCTTTCTTTAATTTTTTCCGGATTAGCATTAGGTTTATCTACTTTATTGATAGCAAATATCATCGGAACACCAGCCGCTTGAGCATGACTAATGGCTTCTTTGGTTTGTGGCATAATATCATCATCTGCAGCAATCACAATAATTGCAATATCGGTTAATTGAGCTCCACGGGCACGCATCGCTGTAAACGCTTCGTGACCTGGCGTATCTAAGAAAGCAATTTTTTGACCGTTTTCTAAGGTTACACCATAAGCACCGATGTGCTGCGTGATTCCTCCGGATTCTCCAGCAATTACATTCGTTTTACGAATATAATCCAAAAGAGATGTTTTACCGTGATCAACGTGACCCATAACCGTAACTATAGGTGCACGAAATACAAGATCTTCTTCTCTGTCCTCAACAACTTCAATAGCTTCTTCAAGGTCGGTTGTAATAAATTCAACTTCATAACCAAATTCATCAGCAACAATAGAAAGTGTTTCTGCATCTAAACGTTGGTTCATGGTTACCATGATACCCAATGACATACATGTTCCAATTACTTTAGTAATAGGCACATCCATCATTGTAGCAATTTCTCCAACAGTTACGAATTCCGTTACTTTTAAAATTTTACTTCCTTCCTCAATTGCTTTCAACTCATCATCATTTCGTTGACGATGTGTTTCTCTTTTATCTCTTCTATATTTCGCGGCTTTACTCTTATTTCCTTTACCCTGAAGTTTTTCAAGCGTTTCACGAATTTGTTTTTGAACTTCTTCTTCGGTTGGCTCTACCTTTGCAACGATTGCAGGTCTAACACCCTTGTTGAAGCCTAGCTTACCTTGCTGCGGACGATTATTCCCTTGACCATTTCCTTGACCTTGGCCTTGTCCGGGATTAGTTCCAGGTTTTGGCGGAATTCTTTTTCTTTTATTTTTCGCATCATTAGCATTTCCACCTTGATTCGAAGGTTTATTGGGTTGAATTTTTGGTTCTTCCTTTTTCTTTTTAGGCTTATCAAATTGAGATAAGTCAATGCGTTGCCCTGTAATAGTAGCTCCAGATAGCTTTTGATATTGTGTTTCAAATTTCTCTTCAACCAAAGGTGCTTCATCAGCTTCTTCTTTGGATTGCTTAGTAATTTCTTCTTTCGAAACTTCAGGTTTTTTTGAAACTTCTTGTTTTACTTCTTTTTCAACTTTAACCTCTTTTACAACTTCAACAACTGGAGTTTCTTTTTCAACAACTATTTCTTTTACTGGTACTACTTCTTTTTTAACTTCTTCTTGTGGAATTTGCTTTTTAGGATCCAATTCAATTTTCCCAACTTGTTTTGGCCCAGTTACTGTAGCTTTGGCCTTGATCACTTCTTGTTGTTGTTTTAATAACTCTTCTTCTTGTTGCTTTTTAAGAAACTCTTCTTTTTCTCTTTCTATTCGAAGAGCTTCTTTCTCTTTACGCTTTTCTTCTCCAACCTCTTTAGAAGCTGCTTTGTTCCCTTTATCGCCAGCAAACTCATTACAAAGAATTGTATATTCACTTTCAGAGATTTTTGTATTTGGACTGGCTTCAATTGAAACACCTTTGTCTTTTAAATAATCGACAGCCCTCTCCAAAGAAATATTTAATTCCCTTAAAACTTTATTAATTCTTATGTTCTTTTCTTCAGACATATATTTTTATTAGTGTGTGTTCAATTCACTTTGAAGATTAAGCTTCAAATTCAGATTTTAATATTTTAATCACTTCCAAAACAGTTTCTTCTTCTAAATCTGTTCTTCTAACTAAATCTTCAACAGAATGTTTCAATACGCTTCTAGCGGTATCTAATCCAATTTTTGCGAATTCATCAATTACCCATCCATCAATTTCATCAGAGAACTCCGTTAATTCTACATCGTCTTCTTCTTCAGCAACGTTACCTTCACGAATTACATCTAACTCATATCCTGTTAAAAAACCAGCTAATTTGATGTTATGACCTCCTCTACCGATGGCTTTAGAAACTTCTTCTAACTTCAAATATACTTCGGCTCTTTTTTTATCTTCATCTATTTTGATGGATGAAACTTTTGCCGGACTCAAGGCTCTGGTAATGAATAATTGATTGTTATTCGTATAATTAATTACATCAATATTTTCATTCCCTAATTCCCTAACAATTCCGTGAATTCTCGATCCTTTCATTCCGACACAAGCTCCAACAGGATCAATCCTGTCATCATACGAATCAACAGCTACTTTAGCCTTTTCCCCTGGAATTCTTACCACTTTTTTTATCATAATCAAGCCGTCAAAAATCTCAGGAATTTCTTGTTCAAAAAGTTTTTCCAAGAACTTTTCAGATGTTCTAGACATGATGATTTGCGGCTTATTACCTTTCAACTCAACACTTTCAATACTTCCAGGAACATTATCTCCTTTTCCAAAAAAGTCGGATGGAATTTGTTTTTCTTTTGGTAAAACAATTTCATTTCCGTCATCATCAACTAAGATAACAACTTTTGGTCGAACATGATGCACTTCTGCTGAATAAATTTCACCAATTAAATCTTTAAATTGTTTATAAAGATTTGTACTGTCATGCTCATGAATTTTTGAAATCAAATTTTGACGTAAAGCTAAAATAGCTCTTCTTCCTAAATCAATTAATTTCACTTCTTCTGACACATCTTCTCCCACTTCAAAATCAGGCTCAATTTTTCTAGCCTCTGATAAAGAAATTTCAGAATTCTCATCTTCTACTTCACCATCTGCCACCACCACTCTATTTCTCCAAATTTCCATATCTCCTTTATCAGGATTGATAATGATATCGAAATTATCATCAGAACCATATTTCTTTTTTAAGGCATTTCTAAACACATCTTCCAAAATGGCCATAAGGGTCACACGATCAATTAATTTATCGTCTTTAAACTCTGAAAATGATTCAATTAATGCTATATTTTCCATGCTACTCTACTTACTTATATTTAAAATGTTATTGTCACTATTGCTTCTTTAATTTCTGAATAGGGTAATTCCAATTTTTTTTCAACGGTTTCTTTCCCTTTTCCAATTTTTTTGGGTTCTCTTGCAGACCATGATAAAGTGATAAAATCTTCATTTGCGTCTATTAAAAGAGCTTCTATCTGATCATTTCCGGTTTTAACTTTTAAAGTTCTACCAATATTTTTTTTATATTGTCTTACCAATTTAAGCGGAAAAGACACTCCGGCTGATGCCACTTCTAATGAAAAATCATTCTCTTCCCTGTCTAGATTGTGTTCAATTGCTCGACTTACATCAATGCAGTCTTGTAATTGAACACCATTATCGCCATCCAAAGTTACAATAATTTTCATTGCATCCGTTATTGTGAGGTCAATAAGAAACAACGATGGTCTTTCTGCTAAAGCCTGATTTAATAACGTTTCAACTTGTTGTTTAAATGTCATATTTCTATAAAAAGAGGGGAGCTTTGCTCCCCTCATTATCCATTTTCTTAAATAATGGTGCAAATATAGTGTTTTTTTTTATATTTGAAAATTCAATTTAAATTCAAAAATAAATTGTACCTTTATAATCTAAAATTAAGACAAAACCAACCAATTTCTTATAACTTTTTTTATGAAAAAAATTTTAATTCCAACCGATTTTTCTCAACATGCCGAATACGCTTTAAAAGTGGCTGCTCAAATTGCAAAAAAACACAATGGTGAAATCATTTTACTTCACATGCTTGAATTACCACATCAATCTGGAGATGCTGTTTCTGCAGGTCATGCTTTACCTGAGATTATGTTTTTTAAAAATGCTGCCATTGCAAAATTAGAGAACCTGATGGAAGCTGACTATCTTGAAGGTTTAAAAGTTTCAGAAGTTATTCAGTTTGAATTAGCATTTGATGGAATCCTTAAAATCATTCAAAAAAATGATATTGATTTAATTGTAATGGGCTCTCATGGAGCGAGTGGATTCAAAGATATGTTTATAGGTTCTAATGCAGAGAAAGTAGTTCGTCATTCTGAAGTTCCTGTTTTAATCATCAAACAAGAAAATCCTAATTTTAATGTTGATAATTTTGTTTTTGCTTCGGATTTTTCTGATGAAGTAAAAAAACCTTTTGCTAAAGCGGTTGAAATAGCTAATAAATTTGGTGCAAATATGAACTTAGTTATGATTAATACTCCGAATAACTTTAAATCAACCTTAGTAGCACAAGAAATAATGAGTAAGTTTATTGCTCAGTTTAACATCAACAATTACAGCACTCACATTTTCAATGATGCAAATGTTGAAAAAGGAATATTAAACTTTGCGAATAGTACTAATGCAGATTTGATTGGAATGTGTACACACGGTAGAAAAGGGTTGGCTCATTTTTTCAACGGAAGTATTAGTGAAGATTTAGTAAACCACTCCGTAAAACCGGTACTTACTTTCAAAATATAACATTAAATATCATAAAATAAAAAAAGCCCACTCAATTTGAGAGGGCTTTTTTGTTGGTCCACTAGGACTCGAACCTAGAAAGACGGCACCAAAAACCGTAGTGTTACCATTACACCATGGACCATCAATTGCTTGATTGCGGGTGCAAATTTAGTACAATTTTTATTTTCTGCAAATTATTAACTCCTTTTTTATGTGATTTTTTCTTTGAAAAGCAATTTCAAAAAATCTTCAATTGATTTTTAGCAAGTTAAAAAAACTTGTTTGAGAAAATTTTGTTAAGCAATAGTGGTTTCCATAAAAAAATAGTTTCTTTGTATGACTTTACAGCCAATTTATAATTAGCATACATGATGACATTTAATTTTAAAAAATGGAACAACATCCTAGGATGGACTACCTTTTTAATTGCCTTAATCACGTTTACATTAACCGTTGAACCCACCTTAAGTTTTTGGGATTGTGGCGAATACATTGCAACTTCCGCAAAATTACAAGTTGGACATCCGCCGGGTGCACCCTTATTTCAGATGATGGGAGCCTTTTTTGCAATGTTTGCTCCTGAAGCATCAAAAGTTGCATTAATGGTCAATATGATGTCTGTTTTTTCCAGTGCATTTACGGTTTTATTTCTTTTTTGGTCATTAACTATTCTTTTGAAAAAAGTAGTTTCTTCATTTCAAAATATTGGAAATTACGAAGGTATTGCCATTTTAGGTGCCGCTTTTGTGGGTGCAGTTGGCTTTACTTTTACGGATAGTTTTTGGTTTAATGCCGTAGAAGCTGAAGTGTATGCGATGGCTTCTTTGTTTATCGCTATATTATTTTGGTTAGCATTACGATGGGAAGAGGAAATGCATACTCCTAGAGGGAATAAATGGTTGCTGTTGATTTCTTTAATGATTGGACTTTCTTTTGGTGTTCACTTCATGGCTCTTTTGACCATACCATCCATGGGATTACTCTATTTCTTTAAAAATTACAAAACCGTTACTATTAAAAGTTTTATTATTGCCAATATTATTGTTGTTGCCATTTTATTGTTCATTTTCAAAATGCTTTTACCATTGACCATGTCGCTTTTTGGAAAAACAGAAGTTTTTATGGTTAACACTTTTGGTCTTCCTTTTGATTCAGGGACAATCTTTATGACACTCGTTTTGATTGCCTTCTTTTATTTTGGATTGAAATACACTAAAAATAAAAACTTACCGCAATACAACACTTTATTATTGTGTGTGCTTTTCATTTTTATCGGATTTTCTACTTGGATGATGCTTCCGATTCGTGCCAATGCGAATGTTGTGATCAATGAAAATCGTCCGTCTGATGCAAGAGAGGTTTTAGCCTATTACAACAGAGAACAATATCCTCAAAATCCTTTGTTTTATGGTCCACAATTCACAGATATGTTTGCAGGTTTAGACCCAGACGAACCTTATCTTGACAAAGCACCAAACTACGAAAGAGATTACAAAACCGGAAAATATATCATCACTAACAATTACATTAATGCTACTCAAAATAGTCATGGTGACCATAAAACTATTTTACCCAGAATGTGGAGTAGTGATAATGCAGAAAATTACATGAAATTTACTAATGTAGTAAATTTTAAAATCGATCCTGAATATGCACACGAAGAAGAATTAGTTGACATTGTTGCACAATTCAAGCAAGCTTACGCCTCCGGTAGATTAGATGATGAAGATTACATCACTTTTTTAAAATCATATGGCAATTATTTGATTGTTGAAAAACCATCTTCAATCGACAATTTGAAATTCATGTTTGAGTACCAATTTGGTTACATGTATGTTCGCTACTTATTATGGAATTTTGTTGGAAGACAAAGTGACGTTCAAGGAAAATATGACAACGAAGGAAACTGGTTAAGTGGAATCGATTTTATTGATGAAATTTTCCTTGGTTCACAGAAAAATTTACCACAGGATGTATTGAAAAACAAAGGTCGAAATACCTATTATTTTCTCCCATTTATTTTAGGGATTTTAGGAATGGTTTTTCACTATAAAAAAGACATTAAAGGATTTTATGTTCTCTTTGTCTTATTCTTATTCACCGGCATTGCCTTAAAAGTATATCTAAATGAAAGACCATTTGAGCCAAGAGAAAGAGATTATGCCTTAGTGGGTTCATTTTATGTTTTTGCCATTTGGATTGGTCTTGGCGTATATGCCTTTTTTGACTTTATTAGAAAATGGTTGAATCCAAAAATAGCACTTCCTGTTGTTCTGGTATTAACATTATTGGCAAACCCTGTTTTATTGGCTAATCAAAATTGGGATGACCACGATCGATCAAATAAATATACTGCTCTAGCTAATGCAAAAGGATATTTAGAATCATGCGAACCCAATGCCATCTTATTTACTATTGGCGATAATGATACTTTCCCACTGTGGTATGCTCAGGAAATTGAAGGGATCAGGAGAGATGTTAGGGTAGTAAACACTCAACTTTTTATGACGGATTGGCATATTGACCAAATGAAAGCAAAAGCGTATGACTCCGAACCTTTACCGATTTCATTTGACAGAAACCTGTATGTTGGTGATAAGTTAGATTATGTTATTTCAAACGAAATCACTCAAAACCGCTGGGAATTAAAGAACTTTTTAGGTTTTATTAAAAGTGATGACCCAAATACATTATTAGAAACGCAAAGCGGACAAAGTATTCATTTTTTCCCTACCACAAAAATTAGAATACCGGTTGATAAAAATGCTGTAATCAAAAATAAAGTGGTAAGTGAAAAATATTATGATTCCATTGTTCCTTATATGGATATCGACATAAAAGATAGAGCGATATACAAAGCTAGAATCATGATGTTTGATATTATTCAAAACAATAATTGGGAAAGACCAATTTATTTCACCGGCGGAAGTTTTAGCGATGAAGATTATCTTTGGATGAAAGAGTATTTACAACTAGATGGTTTAGTGTACAAACTTGTTCCGATTAAAACACCTATTAACGAAGATGCTCCTATGGATATGGGTCAAATTGATAGCGATAAAATGTATGATATTGTTATGAAATGGGACTGGGGAAATGGTGAACGCACCGATATTTATCATGATGTGGAAACTAGAAGAAACAGTATAACTTACCGTACTAATCTGTCCAGATTAATGCAACAACTTATTTTGGAAGAAAAAAATGAAAAAGCTGAGAAAGTAATCGAATTGGCTTTAACTAAAATGCCTATTGATTATTATGGATATTATACCATGGTAGAACCTTTTGCCGGAGGTTACTACAGCATAGGAAAAACCGAAAA
>JAFLBT010000031.1 GCA_017302935.1 Flavobacteriales bacterium
AGCGCGAAACCCACCACAAGATGAGATTTCTTTAAAGGGTCGTGGAAGATGACCACGTTGATAGGCTATAGATGTAAAGGCAGTAATGTCATAGTCGAGTAGTACTAATAACCCGTAAGCTTATGTGAATAAAGTTCCCCCGATGCAAGTCGGGGGAGAAAAACTTTTCTACGAAATTAATTTTTATCTCAGTATGTTAAGATATTACTCCTTCTTAGGAGATGCTGAAACAAGTTTAGCATAAAAATTTAAGGTGGTTATTGCGGCGGGGCTCACCTCTTCCCATTCCGAACAGAGAAGTTAAGCCCGCCTGCGCAGATGGTACTGCATTTTGTGGGAGAGTATGTCGCCGCCTTCTTTCAGTGAGTCCTGACTTATAGTCAGGACTCATTTTTTTTTTACAGGTACGACGCAGTTCGGGCAAAGCCCTTCGTGTCGCCGACTTCTTTTAGAAAATCCTCATCATTTATTTGATGGGGATTTTTTGTTTCTAGTAAATATACTTTTTTTCTTTTAAGTTTATTACATTTGGAACTTATACAATCAAAAGTTATCATGGAAAGAAAATTACAAATATTTATATTATTACTATTTTTTAATTTTGGATTTTCTCAAAATAAACAAACAGAAAAAGCGGATAAATATTTTGAAACGTATCAATATATTTCTGCGATTGAAGAATATTTAAAATTAACAGATTCAAAGAAAGTTGATAAGTATGTATGTAAACAACTTGCAGATAGTTATTATAATGTTTACAATACTTTTGAGGCTGTAAAATGGTATACAAAAGCTGTTGAAGGAAGTCAAGATGCTGAATTGTATTACCGTTTTGCTCAATCACTAAAATCTCTTGGAAAATATCAAGAAGCTAATAAACAAATGGATAAATTTTCTGTTTTAAAGCCAAATGATCAACGTGCAATAGAGCATTTAAAAAATCCAAATTATATTCCATCATTAGCAGATAAGGCAAAATTATTTGATGTTTTTGAAACAAAAATAAATAGTAAGGAGCAAAGTGACTTTGGTGCAATCTTATCAAATGATGATGTTTTTTATTTTACTAGTACTAGAAATACTGGTAATAAAACTGACAAATGGGTTAATCAGCCCTATCTTGATATTTATTTTTCAAGTTTTAAAAATGATATTTTTACTGAACCTCAAAAGTTGAATGAATTAAACACCCCCTATCATGATGGTCCAATTACTATTTCTTCAGATGGGAAAACTATGTTTTTTGCTAGAGACGGTCATAGTGAAGGGGTTTATGAAAAAGATAAAAAACATAATATAAGAGTTGGTGAACAAGGATTATATAAAGCATCAAAAGTGAACGGTAAATGGACTGATGTTCAAGCTTTACCTATCAATAATAAAAGTTATTCTGTAAGTCATCCAAGTTTAAGTAAGGATGGGAAAATATTATATTTTGCTTCCAATATGCCAGGTGGTTTTGGAGATACTGATATTTGGAAAATTTCTATTAATGGAAATAGTTATGGTCAACCTGAAAATTTAGGAGCGAAAATTAATACAGCCGGAAAAGAAGGATTTCCATTTATAACAGAAGACGATGTTTTATATTTTTCTTCTTCCGGTAGACAGGGTTTTGGTGGGTTGGATATTTTTAAATTTGATTTTAAAGATTCGTCAATTATCAATGTTGGTCATCCGGTTAATACTGAAAAAGATGATTTTTCATTTAGTTTTAATACATTAAAGAATGTTGGTTTTTTTTCGTCAAATAGAAAAGGTGTAGATGACATTTATAAAGTTATTCCGGTTTGTAATGCGGAAATTTTGGTTTTAGTAAAAGACAAGAAATCTGGAAAAATTTTGACAGACGCTACAGTTTCTATTTTAGATGATAAGCTGAACTTGATTTCTACCAAACAAACCAATTCAAAAGGTGAAGTTGAATATGAAGTGAATTGTAAAACTACTTATGTTTTACAAAGTAAAAAGCAAGATTATGAACAAAGCAACCTTGAATTAAATAGTACTATTAAAGGAAAAAATACTATTACATTGGAATTAGAGCCAATTGAAGTTATTATTACTGAAACAGAAGTTATTTTAAAAAATATTTATTTTGAATATAATAAAAGCAACATTACTGTTCAAGGAGCTACTGAATTGGATAAATTAGTGAATGTAATGAAAAATAATCCAGCCATGGAAATTTTGGTTAAGTCGCATACTGATTCAAATGGTAGTGCTGCATATAACCTCAATCTTTCCAATCAACGGGCTCAATCAACGGTTCAGTATTTGATTTCTAAAGGAATATCAAAAGAACGTCTTTCTGCAAAAGGATTAGGATTTACTGAGCCAAAAATTGATTGTAAAGAAAATTGTAATGACGAACAAGATGCACAAAACCGTCGTTCGGAGTTTTTAATTGTGAAAAAGTAAACTCTTTTCTAGCACTTTTTGCGTGAGGGATAGTAGCGGAAAGCCCACAGCAACAACGGAGCTAGCGGAGTTGGTGCGAGGACTTGCAGCGGATAGCCCGACCCTTGTGGGCACGCCCAAATTAAACTTTTAACCGTGAATGGTTTCTTTTTTACCGTAATTGGAAATGAGTTCACCTTCGAATTCAAGCCATTCTTGCCAGCGTTTATCGACATCAACGTTTTCGGAATATTTTCGGGCAAATTTTAAAAAAGTGGTATAATGATTGGCCTCGCTAATCATAAGTTCGCGATAGAATTTGGCCAGTTCTTGGTCTTTTATATTTTCGGAAAGTACCTTGAAACGTTCGCAACTGCGGGCTTCAATCATGGCTGCAAAGAGTAATCGTTCGATTAAGGCATCGTTTCTAGAACCGCCTTTTTTGCTGAATTTTACGAGTTGGTTGACGTAATCGTCTTTTATCTCACGTCCAAATTCGAAACCGCGTTCTTGAATAATGTTGTGTACCATTTGAAAATGTTCCATTTCTTCGATGGCGATTTTAGCCATTTCGGTGACTAATTCAACGTTTTCGGAATTGTTGGTGATGATATAAAGTGCATTGGCAGCCGCTTTTTGTTCACACCAGCAATGGTCGGATAAAATTTCTTCGAGGTTTGATTCGGCTATATTGGCCCAACGCGGGTCGGTTTTAAGTTTTAATCCTAACATGATTCAAGTGATTTGATACAAAAATAATGTTTTTTATTTGAAAAGAATTGACACATTTATTGCTATTTTAGTGGGATGAATGAATTTAAAAACAAACAAATTTTAATTATTGGCTTTGTATGGCCTGAACCGAAATCATCGGCTGCCGGAAGTAGGATGATGCAATTGATTTCGTTTTTTAAGGAAAATGGAGCAAAAATTACTTTTGCCAGTACAGCTGCCGAATCTGAATTTTCAGAAGTTTTGGAAGGTGTTGACCGAAAATTAATTGCATTGAATTGTACTTCGTTTGATGATTTTGTGTCAGAACTACAACCGGATTTGGTTTTGTTTGATCGGTTTATGACAGAGGAACAATTTGGTTGGCGAGTGGTACAACATTGCCCAGATGCACTTCGAATGTTGGATACTGAAGATTTACATTGTTTGCGTGAAGCAAGACGTTTAGAAGTTTTAAGGAGTAAACCGTTTGACTTGAATAATGATTTGGCAAAGCGTGAAATTGCCAGTATTTTTCGCTGTGATGTGACGTTGATGGTTTCGGAATTTGAAATGGAGTTGTTGCAAACGTATTTTAAAGTGCCCTCGTTTTTATTGTTTTATTTGCCAATTTGGATGGAAAATGAAACACTAGATTTACCAAGTTTTGAGGAAAGAGACGATTTTGTATTTATTGGAAATTTTTTACATGCTCCAAATCACGATACAGTTGTTTATTTGAAAGAAGTGATTTGGCCTTTACTACTTGTAAAATTTCCAAAAGCTAAAATGCAAGTTTTTGGAGCTTATCCTACACCTAAAATTAAATCATTGCATGAGTCAAAGTTTAATTTTTTTGTTCATGGTCGAGCCGAAAGTTCGTTTGAGGTGATTTCGCAAGCGAGAGTTCTGTTGGCACCCATACGTTTTGGTGCGGGAATTAAAGGGAAATTATTAGAAGCAATGCAGTTTGGCACTCCAAGTGTAACTTCAACAATTGGTGCAGAAGCGATGAATGGTGATTTTTTGTGGAATGGTTGTATTTCCGATTCACCTCAAGATTTTGCAGAAAAAGCGATAGAACTTTACCAACACAAATCCATTTGGGAGCAAGCAAAACAAAATGGTTTTGAAATTATAAAGCATCGATTTTCGAAGGACTTGTTTCAAAATACTTTCCTTGAAATGGCATTAGATAAATTTGAAAATTTGGAAAAATATCGTCAACAAAATTTTATTGGTTCTATGTTGATGCATCATTTTTTACAAAGTACCAAGTATATGGCAAAGTGGATTGAGGAGAAGAATAAAGCATAAAAAAAGCGAGCTCTAATTGAACTCGCTTTTAAATATATGATTCGGATAAATCTATGCCAACATAGTCACCGGATTTTCTAAATACGTTCGTAACGTTTGAAGAAATTGAGCACCCGTTGCACCGTCAACCGTTCTGTGGTCGCATGCTAAGGTTACTTTCATGGTGTTTCCAACTACAATTTGACCATTTCTTACTACCGGTTTTTCGATAATAGCTCCTACGGATAAAATAGCAGAATTAGGTTGGTTGATAATAGAAGTAAATTCAGTAATTCCAAACATCCCTAAATTAGAAACCGTAAATGTACTTCCTTCCATTTCGGCAGGTTGTAGTTTTTTGTTTTTAGCTCTTCCGGCTAAATCTTTCACTGCAGCACCGATTTGCGTTAAACTCATTTGGTCTGTAAATTTCAATACTGGAACTACAAGTCCATCTTCAACAGCCACGGCTACGCCGATGTTTACGTGATGATTGATAACCGTTACATCCTCTTTCCATTGTGTATTTACTTGTGGGTGTTTTTTCAATGCCATCGCACAAGCTTTCACCACCATATCGTTAAATGACACTTTAGTATCCGGAACAGTATTGATAATTGCTCTCGATTTCATGGCTTCATCCATGGCTACTTCAATTGTTAAGTAGTAATGAGGAGCTGTAAATTTAGATTCAGAAAGGCGACGAGCAATGGTTTTACGCATTTGCGAATTTTTCACTTCTTCTGAATAGGTTTCTCCAGCTGGTACAAATGGTTGAATAGCAGCAACAGGCTGAGCAACGCTTTCTTGTTGCACTGCTTTTTGAGGAGTAACAGCCGATGGTGTGAAATTTTCAACATCACTTTTTACAATTCTTCCATTTTCGCCTGATCCTTTTACTTGAGAAAGGTTGATTCCTTTGTCTTTTGCAATTTGTCGGGCTAATGGTGAAGCAAAAATTCTTCCGTTTGTTTCGGAGGAAGCGGATGCTTCTTCTTTATTTTCTGTGGATGGTTTAGCATCCTCTGATTTACTTTCTGTTTTTTCGGCTTTAGGAGCGTCACCACCTTTGGTAAAGTTTTCCGCAATACCGGAAACATCAGTTCCGGCAGGGCCGATGATGGCTAAAATACTATCTACCGGGGCAGACTGACCTTCTTGCACACCAATGTATAATAATGTTCCAGAATTGAAAGATTCAAATTCCATAGTGGCTTTGTCTGTCTCAATTTCGGCAAGAATATCACCTTCTTTTACCGTATCGCCAATTTTTTTTAACCATGTTGCTACAGTTCCGTCTGTCATCGTATCGCTTAGACGCGGCATAGTTACTACTTTCACTCCGGCTGGAATTTCAGCACTGGCTCTTGGTTTTGCTTCTTCATTTTTTGCAGGCTCTGCTTCAGTTGATTTTTCTACTGTTTGGGCAGCATTTCCTCCTGCTAATAAACTTGAAATATCCTCACCTTCTTTTCCGATAATGGCTAAAAGGGAATCAACCGGAGCCGATTCGCCTTCTTGGATTCCGATGTGAAGTAGCGTTCCAGCCTCAAATGCTTCAAATTCCATGGTCGCTTTGTCGGTTTCTATTTCGGCTAAAATATCACCTTCTTTTACGGTATCGCCAACTTTTTTAAGCCATGTTGCAACAACTCCTTCAGTCATTGTATCACTCAAACGTGGCATTGTTATAATTTTTGCCATATTGCTTATAGTTTATGGGGAATAAAAGGATAGTTTTCTTGTTCGTATACTACGTCATATAATTGTTGAACTTCCGGGAATGGAGATTCTTCAGCAAATCTTTCGCATTCATCCACTAAGTTTTTCACTCGTTCGTCGATAGCTTCAATTTCTGCGTCAGTAGCATAATTGTTTTCTTTGATAATATCTAAAACTTGTGTGATTGGATCAATTTTTTTGTATTCTTCCACTTCGTCTTTAGTTCGGTATAATTGAGCATCAGACATCGAATGTCCTCTGTAACGATATGTTTTCATTTCTAAGAAAGTGGGTCCGTCTCCACGACGAGCTCTTTCGATTGCTTCATGCATAGCTTCGGCCACTTTTACCGGATTCATTCCATCAACCGGTCCGCATGGCATTTCATACCCTAAACCAAGTTTCCATACATCGGTGTGGTTGGCTGTTCTTTCGACAGAAGTTCCCATGGCATATCCATTGTTTTCACAAATAAAAACTACAGGAAGCTTCCATAACATTGCCATATTGAAAGCTTCGTGAAGAGAACCCTGACGAGCGGCACCATCACCAAAATAGGTAAGTGTTACACCACCAGTATTGAAATATTGATCGGCAAAAGCCATTCCGGCACCAACCGGGATTTGAGCACCTACAATTCCGTGTCCACCATAAAAACCGTGTTCTTTAGAAAAGATGTGCATCGATCCACCCATACCTTTAGATGTTCCGGTTACTTTTCCATAAAGTTCAGCCATTACTTTTCTTGGGTCAACACCCATTCCGATTGGTTGAACGTGGTTACGATAAGCAGTAATCATTTTGTCTTTTGACAAGTCCATTGCATGTAATGCTCCGGCTAAAACCGCTTCTTGACCGTTATATAAATGTAAAAACCCTCTCACTTTTTGTTGGATGTAAACGGCAGCTAATTTGTCTTCAAATTTTCTCCAAAACTGCATGTCTTCATACCATTGCAGATAAACTTCTTTGGTGATTTTTTTCATTTTATTTTTTCTTAAATCTTATGTTTGATTGGTTGATGCAAAATTGGATTGTCCACAAAATTGCGAGTAGCAAAAATAAGACATCCTAAGTAGATGTAAAAATTTAATCGTCTTAAATTAACAATCTTTGTGAAAAGTTATTTACGATAACGTTTTAGTTGAGGAAATTCTTTTACAGAAAATTTTTATCAAATACCAAGGGTAAAAGGTTGGTTAGTGAATCGGATTTGTAAATTTCGCCAGATTCTCCCATAAAATATATTTCTATAGGGGTGTTTTGTTTGAATTCATATTCGGCTATTGATTGACGACATGAGCCACAGGGTGGAATAGGAGCCGTAACCGGTTTTGCATCAGAGGTGGCAGAAATAGCCAATTTTAAAATTTTGGCCTCCGGATAGATGGCTCCAGCTTGAAAAATAGCTACGCGTTCTGCACAAAGACCGGAAGGGTAGGCGGCGTTTTCTTGATTGGAACCCAATACCGTTTTTCCGTTGTCTAATAAGATGGCGGCACCTACTCTAAATTTTGAATAAGGTGCATAAGCTTTTTTTCGGATGGCAATAGCTTCTTCCATTAAGATTTTAATTTCTTCCGGAAGTTGTTCTATGCTTTCAAAGACATTAAATTCTGTTGAGATAGTAATTTTTTTCATAGTATAAGGGGAAAAAAAATCCAAATTTCAAAGGAAGAAATTTGGATTTTTTTTGATTTAATTTATAAATTAATATTCATCATATTTATCACCAAAGTTAAAGGTTAAAGAAAATCGCAATGTATTTTCTAATGGATTTTTAACTTTTGAAGCTGACATCAAATAGGAAACATCTAATTTTACAACATTATATTTAAATCCGGCACCAAAGGAAAAATATTTTCTTGCACCTTTTGTTTCATGTTCATTAAAATAGCCTAAGCGAAATGCGAATGAATCTTGATAATTATATTCTGCACCTAATGCCCAAGTAAATTCTCTTAATTCTTCACTAAAACCATCCGGTGCATCACCAAATGATTTAAAAATACCAGACACCCATCCAATGCGTTGATAGTCTTCTCTAGCCAGTTGTCTTTCTTCCTGTGTCATATCCTCAGTAAATTGAGGAGTTGGTACCATTAATTTTGTTACTTCACCATTTAAAGTAATTTTATTGTATTCATCAAAAATAAAGTCAAAACCACCACCCAAACGTAAATTTGCTGGAAGGAAATTAGAGTTGAGTTCAGTAATATCATCATCATAATTAATTTTCGGCCCCATATTTTGCAAATTGATTCCTGCTCTCCATCTTCCGTTGAAACTTTCATACGCTTCTTCTTCAGATTGATAGAAAGCAGCAACGTCAAAGGCGAATGAACTTGCAGGTTTTCCATCAGTGTTTCCGTCAGGAATTCTCAATTGAGAACGAATATATCTAAAAGCTACAGCGGTTGAAAAACGTTCGCTTAACTTTAGAGCATACGATACATCAACTGCTAATTCGTTTGGACTAACTACTCTTGCAACATCATCAAAATTTTCTCTCAATTCAATATCTCCTAAACTGAAATAGCGTAAACTACCCCCAAAAGCACTTTTTTCACTGATTCGATTGTAGTAATTAAGTTGACCTAATGAAATATCATTCACTAAATCAGTTAAATAAGGAGTGTAACTTACACCAATTCCGATTTTATCGATGGCAAATGCATATTTTGCCGGATTCCATTGTTGAGAATAAGCGTCTGCAGAAGTGGCAACACCAATATCAGCCATACCGGCAGAACGGGCATCGGATGCGATTAATAAAAATGGAACTCCGGTAGTAATTACTCTATCTTGAGAAAAGGAATTTTGAAATAGCAAAAGGCAAATGAGGAATGCGGTTATTTTTTTCATTATACAAATCGGGATAATTGAATTAACAAATATAGTATTTTATTAAAGTATTACAAGTTTTTCTGTTTTTTCTGCTTTTTTATTCGATAAAGTGGATTTTACAGTCAATTTGTAGATGTAAACGCCTTTACCAATTTTGTCTCCAAAGTCATCTTTACCATCCCAAGAAATTTCTCGTGAAAGAAACCCTTCAGTATTGATCACTTGATTAATGGTTTTTACAATTTTTCCGGTAATGGTAAAAATTTGTACTTGGACATCTAAAGGTTCAAAAGGGCGATTATGAGAAAACCAAAATTGTGTATAACTCACAAATGGATTGGGATAATTTAAAACGTTGGTTAATTTAACTACATCATCACCAATCACAATAAATTGAATTTCTGCAGTAACGGGATTGTTATATACATCCCAAGCTCTAAATGTTATAGTATGTAATCCTGGGGCTAAATCACGAAAAGGGAAGCGAACTTTTCCTTTAGTGTAATCGTTTAATTCAGTTTCATAATAATCATTTAGAATATACGGATTGTTTTCATCACCATCTAAAATGGCAACAATATCATGACCAATTCCACTGGCTGTGTTTATACCGTTTTCATCTTCTAAAAAAGCAAGAAAGAAAGGGCTTTCATTGGTTATACCGCCAGATATAAAGGTTTGGTCATTCATATAAAGACGAACTCTCGGGCCTATATTATCTTCTGCGGCATTTTCATTGATGCCACCAATTGGGATTGCAATATTGTAACCGGTTTGATCTTGTAAAGTGGGTACAGCAGACTTTGCATAAAAACTCACTCTACCATTTCCTAGAGGGATAGAAATGTCTCTAGGAACAATAAATTCAATGTCGAATAATCCGTTTGTTACAGATGCATTTCCTCTGAATATTGTTTCTCCAAGCGTTTGAAAGTTCATGATAATGAGATTGTTTGAACCATTTCTTGTTCCGTCATTACCAAGTGTATTTCTATTGATGGATTTATCAAAAATTTGTACAGCAATATCTCCATTGTAACTTGAAAGTAATATGTTGCCATCAATATTTCTAATCTCACCGGATAATTTTATTTTACTTAAAGCATTTAAAACGGTTGTAGAAGTTTCTATTGGTTCGTCATTTATTTTAGTAAGTACAATAGTTGGTTTTGGAATGGCTAATTTTAAAGCGGGATCACCAATATAAAATACCATCAAAGTTTGAGAGTTGTTAGCATTTTTTGCTCTTCTTAAAGCTTCTGCAATACTTATGTTTGAATTATTATTGTTGAAATCATATAAAAAGGAAGAAAATGAATTGTTGATACTTTGACCGGTGGTTACACCAATTTGTCTTGTAGTAGTTACCAGAGAAATAGCTCCGCCGTTCGGATTCCAATAAGTAAATTCACCGGCAGTTTGTCTGTAAGGATTATCAAAACGCGTAAATTCACAAGTCACTGTAACTATTAAGGGGTATCTGTATTTGTTATTTAAGGTTTGAGCATCTGATTTTTCAAAAATACGTTCTGAAGCCAATTGGTCTTCGCCTCCATGACCAAAATAGTTAAAAACCAACGAACCTTGTTGGAATGCATTTTTTAATTCTTGTTTAAGTTTAGGATACCTTTGTCCGCCAGCAGAGGCTTCTTGCACATACGAATCTGCATGGTATTTCATTACGTTTACAAAAGGTTTTTGGAAACTAATCGTATTCCCAAGATTATCCAATTCTTGTTGAATTTGGTTTTCCCAACTTTCATCTACATCATCTGAAACAAGGGTGAAATTATTTCTCCATCTTCCGTAGGATTTAATGTCGTGATAATCTAGTACTTTATCTACCATTTCCCTTGCTTGTTGAATAGAGGAGACCAACATTCTACCAACAGCAACATCAAGTGCTTCAATGGTTGGGGAATTAAAATTAACCAGCATTTTACCTTCATCAGGATCCATCATTCCAAAAAAATCATCAGACATTGTTGAGCTTAAAAGTGAATTACTTACTAAACTATGAAAAACAGGAACTATGTTAGTGTTGTTTGGAATTCTATTTTGATAATCAAAAGAGGTATCGCCAAAAAGATTCAAGTATTTAATTCTTTTATCTGATGATGATGCATTGAAATAAATATATTTAACTAAGTTTCTAATGGCACCAATGTCTTGTTTGCCTGAAGAGAATTCATGGTAAATTTTATCAAGTGCAACTACCTTTACATTTAATTGACTGCTATTGCGATGAAAATTGGCTAATCTTTCAGCTTCGGTAGCTAGATTTTGTGGCGTTATAATCAAATAGTCAATATCTTGAAATTGCCCCTGAGTATTTAAAAAAAGTGTTCCTTTTAAATTTTGATTGGTAACTTTAGTTTGACTCTCTTTTTTTGGACTGTAAAAATCTGATGCATCAATAGCGATATATTTTCGAACTTCTCCCAATGTTGATTTAAATGAAAAGTTTGAAGAGCCGCTATTAGCTATACTTGTAACGTCATAAATGGAAGTAATGTCCCAAATTTGACTTATTCCGCTAGCATTGCTAAATTGATATTCGCCTATACCTATATTGGTTGCAGCATTATTATTTTGAAAACGGTATTGTTTTCCAAAACCTTTTAATAAACATTTTGCTTTAATAAATAAATAGTCCAAATAACCTCTTGAACTTGGCACACCATTATTATTATAGGTAAGATCAATAACAGCTAATTCTGAAGCGGGTACTGAAAGATTTGCTTGTGCAGAAGAAAATAAAATTCCACCTGTGGCTGGTGTTGCTGCTAAATTAATAGTTTGTTCAGTGCTATTGACTTTTATATTTAAGCTCGTTTGAACAAATGAAGCAGCTGCTGCATTCAATGTAAATGCAAATGGAGCACTTACATCAATATTTGGGAAGTTTAGCTCAACACTAAATGGAGTTTGAGTATTTAATTGTTCCCCAAACCATCTTCTTCCTACTCTTCCGATATTTATTAAATCTTTTTCGTAGAATTTATATTCATCATAATTGGTGAAAATTACATCAGAATTCCCTTCCGGTTGAACCATTGGCAGTATTCTTTTTCCATTTTCCCCTTGAGCAGTAACATAATAATATGCTTTTGTGTCATAAAGATTAAGGTGTGTTTCACTATCATTATTCCAATTGTCTATACCTTCACCATAAAATAAAATATAGTCTTCATTATTAAAAATGCCGTCTTCTTCACCAATAAATTGAATTGCATTTTCTGCTAGATCAGATGGATATTCAACGCTATTTAATAAAGGAATCATCCTTCCGCCATTCCCGTAAATCTTAATTTTTCTGGGGTCAACATTAGTATTCATACCAAGTTGATTGAGAAAAGAGCGAGAAATTTTATATACTCCTGATTTTTCAATATAAAACCGATACCAATTTCCGGTGCTGAGAACAGAGTTTTGAAGTGTGTTAAAATTAGAATTGCTTTCTATGGTATTTGAAATAGGTAAGTTAGCGTAACTAAATGTGATAGAAGTAACTTTTTTAAATCCTTCACTGGTTTTGATAATTGGTGAAAAAGTAATAAAAGTTTGGTAAATATCTCTAGCAATTCCGTTGTTTATTGTTGCATTTACATTGTTAGGAATGTTTTTTTGGTCTAAATCACCTAATTCGTTAGGGTTGATAGTTTGATAATTTACAGTAATTATTCGTAAAGACTTTGGATCTGCAAAATTTGATACTGTTGTCTTTTGATTAAAATGAATTGATTTTTTTACATCATCAAAATAGAAATTTTCGTGTTGAAATTGCGGAATACTTAAGGTATAACCATCAAAAAGCAATTTTTTATCTTCTTTCCAATCTAGTGAAAACGAAATGGTATTTTGACTAAAGGAAATAAGCGTAAAACAGAGGGATGATAACAGTAATAATTTCTTTTTCATATGAACCAAAAACGTTGGGATTGCAAATTTATTACAATGTAAACTAAAAAACAGAAAAATATATATACTAAACTATTTTTTTTTGCGTTATTGAGATGCTGATAGACAATAAATTGAGGTTATTAACATTTTTTTTTAAAAAATCTTGTTATATAAAGGTTTATTGCTATATTGCGGCACTAAATTTATTACCTACTTAACGTATGAAAGTAAACAAAATTATGACTTTAAAACTGCTACTAATGATAGTAGTTATGTTTGGTTTTGCTAGTTGTAGTAAAAAGTCAAGCTCCAAAAACTCCTCAACTGCAACCGGTTGGAAAATCAACGACAAAAAAGGTGGTTTCCAATATGCTTCCAATTTTAAGAAGCAAGCAGCGGCACCCGGATTGATTGAAATCGAAGGTGGAACTTTTACTATGGGTAAAGTTCAAGACGATGTTATGCATGATTGGAACAATTCTCCAAATCAACAACATGTTCAATCTTTCTTTATGGATGAAAGTGAAGTAACGAATCTAATGTATCTTGAATACTTAGATTGGTTAAAAAGAATTTTTGATCCAAATCAAGAAAACTATACTAATATATATAATGGTGCTTTACCGGATACTTTAGTATGGAGAAATAGATTAGGATACAATGAAACCATGACAAATAACTATTTAAGACATCCGGCTTATAAAGATTATCCTGTAGTAGGCGTAAACTGGATTCAAGCGGTAGAATTTTGTAAATGGAGAACCAATCGTGTTAATGAAGATATCTTGGAAAAAAATAAGTATTTGAAAAAAGATGCGAAGTTGATGGATGCTTCAGCAGAGAAATCTTTTGATACAGAGACTTACATCAATACTCCAAGTCAAGCTTTTGGTGGCGATGAAGAAATTGTTCTAAAAGGAAAAGGCGGAAGAGCTAAAGCTTCAACAAATAGAGGTGGCGAAACCGTTGAGCCTAAGAATGTTTATGCTCAAAGAAGTTCCGGTTTAATTCAACCGGAGTATCGTTTACCAACCGAAGCGGAGTGGGAATATGCTGCTGTAGCGAATGTTGGAAACAGAGAGTACAATCTTTATAAAGGAAAGAAAAAATATCCTTGGTCTGGAAATCATACTCGTTCAGGAAAAAGATCTGTTAGAGGTGATCAATTGGCTAACTTTAAACAAGGTAAAGGAGATTACGGTGGAGTACCAGGTTGGTCAGATGATGGTGCTGATATAACTCAAGTGGTTAAATCTTATCCTCCAAACGATTTTGGTTTGTATGATATGGCAGGTAATGTTAGTGAGTGGGTAGCAGACGTTTACAGACCAATTGTTGATGATGAAGCGAACGATTTCAACTATTATCGTGGTAACGTTTATATGAAAAACAAAATTGGTGAGGATGGTAAAGTAGAAATTGTAACTAGTGAAAATATTAAATATGACACGCTTGCAAACGGTAAAATCATAGCAAGAAATTTTCCTGGACAAATTGCTCAAGTACCTGTAGATGAGAAAGAAACGTATTTACGTCAAAACTTTGATAAGAGTGATAATAGAAACTACAGAGATGGTGATAAACAATCTATTCGTTATTACAAATTTGGTTCTGAAGAAGAAGGAGATCCTTCAACTAACGAAAAGAAACGTATGTATGATTCTCCAAAGCATGAAGTTTCAGCAGATACCACTACTGGCGGTTTAAATAGAAAGTATGATAAGTCTTCTAAAAGAACTACTTTAATCAATGATGATGTTAGAGTTTACAAAGGAGGTTCATGGAGAGACAGAGCTTATTGGTTAGATCCAGCTCAAAGAAGATTCTTCCCTCAAGATATGGCGACTGATGATATCGGATTCAGATGTGCAATGTCTAAAGTTGGACCAAAATCAAATAAAAAGACAGCTAAAGGAAAACCTAAAGCTTCTAGATAATAAATTTTGTAATACATGATAAAGCCCTATTTTAGGGCTTTATTTTTTTATTGTTATGGATATACCACAAATTCATGCTTGTTTTTTAACGTGTTCAAGCGTTTCAATAGATACTAGAAAGATTGGAACTAATTCCATGTTTGTAGCTTTTAAAGGGGCAAATTTCGATGCAAATTCTTTTGCAAGTGAAGCCTTAGAAAAGGGAGCTTCTTATGTTTTAATAGACAATAACGAATATTATATTGACAAAAGAACAATATTGGTTCAAAACACTTTGTCAACCTTGCAAGAGCTCGCAAAATTCCATAGAAATTATCTTGGGTTACCAATCATAGCTCTGACGGGGAGTAATGGAAAGACTACTACAAAAGAACTGTTTCAAGTTGTGCTTTCAAAAAAATATAGAACAAAAGCAACCTTAGGTAATTTGAATAACCATATTGGTGTTCCGTTAACATTACTTTCTTTTACTAAGGATACTGAAATTGGAATTGTAGAAATGGGTGCTAATCATCAAAAAGAAATTGCTTTTTTGTGTGAAATAGCACAACCTGACTTTGGTTATATCACCAATTTTGGAAAAGCACATTTAGAAGGTTTTGGCGGAGTAGAAGGTGTGATAAAAGGAAAATCTGAAATGTATGATTATTTATCTTTATTTAATAAAAAGGTTTTTGTGAATTTTGATGATGCTATTCAAGTAAGTAAAACTTCATCTATGAATCAAATTACTTTTAGCACAACCGATTCAAATAGTTTTGTTAAAGTTGAATGTATTGAGGCTAATCCTTTTGTTAAAGTAGTTTTTGAAAACACAGTTATACAATCCAATTTGATTGGTCTATATAATGCAACAAATATAATTGCTGCGATTACAGTTGGTAAATATTTTAATGTCGTTGTTACAGATATAAAGTCTGCTATCGAAATGTATCATCCTGACAACAATCGCTCACAAATTTTACAAAAAGGTTCAAATAAAATTATTTTAGATGCGTATAATGCTAACCCAAGTAGTATGGAGGTAGCACTTCTGAATTTCATCCAGCTTAATGACGCTAATAAAGTAGCCATTTTAGGCGATATGTTTGAGTTAGGGGAAGAAAGTTTATTAGAACATCAACATATCGTTGAAAAACTTCAATGCGAAGTAAATTTTAATTGCTTTTTAATTGGAAAGGAATTTTATAAAGTAAAAGTAAGCCATCAATTCCTTAATTTCTTTCCTACTTTTGATGAGTTTGCAGAACATTTAAAGAGCAATCTTTTTCAAAATTCTTTATTTCTTATTAAAGGCTCACGTGGAATGGCATTAGAAAGAACTTTAGATTGTTTGTAGAATGTTGAAAAAATTCTTAACTTAGAATGGTCATATTGGATTCGAACCAATGACTTCCACTTTGACAATATGACACTCTAAACCTCTCGGTAGCTATCAAGAGAGTTAACTATATAAATAAAAAAGCTCCTTAATTGCTTAAGGAGTTTTTTGTGGGCGATGAGGGGTTCGAACCCCCGACCCCCTCGGTGTAAACGAGGTGCTCTGAACCAGCTGAGCTAATCGCCCGATTAGTGCTTCATTGCGAGTGCAAATATAGCACAGTTTTTGGTAACTGCAAATAAAAAACAAAAAAATTATAAAATTTCTGCTACAACAAAAGTGCTTCCACCAACGTAAATAAAGTCATTTGTGGTAGATTTTTCTTTAGCCTTCTTATAAGCTTCTGAAACAGAATTGTATACTTTCCCTTTAAGTCCAAATTTAACAGCATTTTCTTTAAGAATTTCAGGATGTAATCCTCGTGAATTTTTTGGACTACAGAAATAATACAATGCGTTTTTTGGAAATAAAGGTAAAATATCAGTTAAGTCTTTGTCGTTTACAACGCCTAAAACGATATGAAGATTTTCAAATTTTTGTTTTTTGAGTTGTTTGAGGACTATTGATAATCCATGTTTGTTATGAGCGGTATCACAAATTATTGTTGGATTTTCTCCTAATTGTTGCCATCTACCAGCTAAACCGGTGTTTTGGATGACATTCAAAAATCCGTTTTTAATGTTTTCTTCTGTAACGATATATTCGTTTTGTTGTTGCAAAATACGAATCGTTTGCAACACTGTTTTTCTATTTTGAATTTGATAATCTCCCAATAAGGCGGTAGGATATATTTCTTCAATCAAATCGGAAGCAAAATAATTTTCTGAATTGGTTTCAATAGCTTTTTTGATAAAAACTGGTTTTGTTTCACTTGTAAATTCACCTATTACCACCGGAATATTAGGTTTGATAATTCCCGCTTTTTCATATGCAATTGCTTCTAATGTATTTCCTAGAAACTGTGTGTGATCTAAACCAATATTTGTAATGACCGAAATTAAAGGTGTGATGATATTGGTTGAATCTAATCGGCCGCCCATACCAACTTCAATGATGGCAATATCTACTTTTTCTTGCACAAAATAATCAAACGCTAAACCAACTGTCATTTCAAAGAAACTAAGTTGATGGCTTTCGAAAAAGATTTTGTGTTGAGAAACAAAGTTGATTACAAATTCTTCTGTGATTTCTTTTCCATTGATTTTTATACGTTCTCTATAATCTTTTAGATGTGGCGAAGTATATAATCCTACTTTATATCCTGCTTCTTGTAAAACCGATGCTATTAGGGAAGAAGTAGAGCCTTTTCCATTTGTTCCGGCAACGTGAATGGTTTTTATTTTTTTCTCCGGATTATTGAGGTGGTTGGCCAACAAAATCGTATTATTAAGGTTCGGTTTATAGGCCGATGCACCCTGTGTTTGATACATTGGGAGCTTATTAAACAGCCAGTTTACAGTTTCTTGATAATTCATGAGTAAAAAAATAAACCCCACAAAAAGTGAGGTTAAAATATATAATTTTTTAATTTGTTATTCTCCGTTTCTAAAATTAAACACAATAAACCCAATTTGACCGTCAGGAGCTTTATCGTCATCATTCCAACGGTATTTATATGCTGATTTTATAGCAGCATCTTGCAAGCAACGACTCGTTGTATTAGAACCGCTTGGGCTAAATTTGGCATTGGTAACGGTACCGCTTTTACTTACTTTTACTTCAACCACAACAGTTCCTTCGTCGTTACATTCTGCTTTTACGGCACCCGGACTTGAAAGTCGTCTTCCGTTTAAGCCCCATGCTCCGTTGCCTGTTCCAGTTCCTTTACCACTACCGTAGTAACTGTTGGAATAGATGCTTCCATCAATTTTTCCCTGATTACCTGGTGTGGTTGATGTTCCATCTCCTTCACTAGTTTTGCCATCAGATTTTTTTACGCCACCAATTAAAGCATCTAATTTTGCTTTTTTATCCGCTTCTTCTTTCTTTTTTTTCTGTTCGGCTGCTTTTGCTATGGCTTCTGCATTTGCTTTGGCTTTCGCTTCTTCTTTTTGTTTTTTTAGGGCAATGGCCGCTTCATTATCAGCCGTGATTACATTTTCAGCGGCTTTGCTGGGAGTGGTTGGTTGAGAAGTAGATTCTTCTACCGGCTGTTCGGTTACTTCTCTAGGTTCTGTTTTTACAGGTTCAGTTGTGTTGGTGTTTCCTGAACCGGCGTCGGTGTTACCAAAGTTAATAGCGATTCCATTTTCCGGTGGTGGATCCATGTATGTTAACCCTAGAAAAATGCATAATAAAAGCAACACTGCCATAATTGCTGTTGTAATGGCAAATGATTTTTTTTCGTGTTCGGTTTCTAAATATTTCATGGTCTCTCTTTTTAGCCCTGATGGTAGTGGATAGCTTTTTTTGAAAGAAATACTATTTTTTGTTGCTGTTTCAAAGCGACTTTAGAAGCTCTTGAAACGGCTTACAAAAAAAGGGTTTATTCAAAAAAACTAGGAACGGACAGCAGGATTAGCTTCTTATTATTTTGGTCGAACGGCCAATACCACTTTAATCTGGTTGCGGTTGGCGATGTCTAACACATTGACTGCTTTTTCAATTGGCACACCTTCTTCGGCTCTCAAGATTAGGGCTTTGTCTTCTTTGTTGGAAAACAAGGCTAGTAATTTGGCTTCTAAATCGGCTTCTTGTACTTTGTCTTTGTCAATAAAAAATTCTAAATCTTTATTAATGCTTACCGAAATGTTTTTGTTGCTGTCTGTTTTTCCTTTTGCTTTTGGCAATACTAAATCCAATGCGTTAGTGGTTACCATGGTGGATGTTAGCATGAAGAAAATTAACAACAAAAACACAATATCCGTCATAGACGACATATTGAATTCGGGTGATACTTTGTTTCTGCCTCTGATATTCATATTATGACGGTTCGTTTAAAAGATCAAGGAAATCAGTTGCATTGGCTTCCATTTGGTGCACTACTTTATCTGTTTTAACAACCAAATGGTTGTAACCCATAAACGAGATAATACCTACTACTAATCCTGCAACCGTGGTTGTCATTGCAGTATAAATACCTTCTGCCAACGCACCTACTTCAATTTGCCCGCCTCCGCTAGCCATTTTATGAAAGGCAAGAATCATACCAATTACGGTTCCAAGGAAACCAATCATTGGTCCGGCTCCGGAAATAGTAGCAAGCATACTTACGTTTTTTTCTAATTTATAAATTTCAAGTTTCCCTGCATTTTCAATAGCTGTGTTGATGTCTTCTAATGGTTTTCCGATGCGGGAAATTCCTTTTTCAGTTAAACGAGCAACAGGCGAATTGGTTTGGGCACATAGCATTTTGGCAGCATCTAGTTTTCCGTTAAGGATATTCATTTTAATGTTATTCATAAAATTAATATCAATTTTTGAAGCGGCATTAATAGCCATAAGTCTTTCAAAATAAAGATATAAAGCGAAAAAAAGCAATAAACCCAAAGTAATCATGATGAGTTGACCGCCAATTCCACCACTAGTGATTAACTCCCAAATGGATAATGTTTTTTCTACGGGTTGGTTAGATTCAATAAACGGATTGTTTTCTTGTCCAGCTAAACTATCTATTTGCATAATTGATTTCGTTTTTTAATTGATTTAAGTATATAACGCTAAAGTATTAAAATTAATTGTTTATCTAACAAAATGTTCTATGAACATAAAAGTAAGAGCACCGGCTAAGAATCCAACAAATGCAATCCAAGTAATTCTTTTTAAGTACCAAATGAAATCTATTTTTTCCATTCCCATAGCCGCCACACCTGCAGCAGAGCCAATGATAAGCATGCTACCACCTGTTCCTGCTGAATAAGCAATAAAATGCCAAATAGGATTATCAACTTCAAACGTGAACATTCCCATTGAAGCGGCAACAAGCGGTACGTTGTCAATTACAGAAGATAAAATTCCAAGTAAAATTACAACGATATCCATGTTTGGTACAGCATTCGACAAGGATTCTGCGGCATAGCGAAGTGTTCCGGTGTCATTTCCATTAATTTGGCCAAATACCATACTTTCTAAAGCTGCAACCCCCATTAAAATTCCTAAGAAGAATAAAATACTTGAAAACTCAATTTTAGTCAAGGCTTTATGACCTGAATAAAGATGTTTGTCATTTTTATTAAAATTATCGAATGGGGTAACATATTCTGACGCTAACCATACAAAACCTAAACTAAACATCATTCCAACATAAGGTGGAAGTCCGGTAATCATTTTAAAGACCGGAACAAAAACAATCGCTCCTAAACCAATGTAAAGCATTTTTTTACTACTCAATAGTCGCTCTGATTCTTCATTTACGCCAAATGCTTTTCGCTCAGTTGATCCTTGGAAAGGTTTTAATCTAGAAGCGATTAAAAACGGTACAACAAAACATACAATTGAAGGAACAATTACATATTCTGACAATCCAACGGCGGTCACTTTATTGGCAATCCATAACATGGTAGTTGTTACGTCACCAATAGGAGACCATGCTCCACCGGCATTGGCGGCAATAACAATTAGAGATGCATACCAAATTCTGTATTCTCTTTTTGGGATTAATTTTCTGAGTAAAGTGATAAGAACAATAGTTGCAGTTAAGTTGTCAATAATAGCAGAAAGGATAAAAGCAACAATTCCCATTGTCCATAATAAACGAACTTTATTGGTTGTTTTTATTCTGTTTTTAATGACGTCAAAACCTCTGTGTAAATCAATAATTTCAACTATTGTCATTGCACCAATTAGGAAAATCAAAATTTCAGCCGTTTTACCAAAATGATGCATCAAATTTTCTAGAAAGCCTTCATGATTGTGTTCGATGCTTCCCTCGTTCATATTGAAAACATGTCCGTGAGCATCTATTACAGATAACCATCCGTTGTTGAAACCAAACGATAAAAAAGCCCACATAACAGCTGCCATTAACAGAGCAGGGACTGTTTTATCCAATTTTAAAGGATGTTCAAGTGTTATCGACATATATCCGATAACAAATAAAAGTATAATTAATAAAGCCATTTTGAGCTATTTTTTAAGTTAATTGTTTTAGGGCTATTTCAAATGCAGTTGCACTGATATTTGTTTTGGAAGAATGTAAAGCATGCGTTTTTTCAATTGCTTTTTTGATGATTTCAGAAGTGTCAAAGAAAATTGCTTCATCTGTCATTTGAACTTTCTTTTCCATAAAATAGGCAAAAACACGAGCCATACCGCAATTGGCAATAAAGTCAGGAATTAAACTTACTTTAGAGTCGGTTTCTTCCATAATTGGGCCAAAGAATATTTCTTTATCCGCAAAAGGTACATTGGCACCACTTGAAATGACTTCTAATCCGGATGTAATCATTTGATCTATCTGGCTTTTTTGAACCAATCGAGAAGCAGCACAAGGAGCAAAAATTTCAGCATTAATGTTCCAGATTTGTTGATTGATTTTTTCAAACGGAATCATGTTTGGGGCAACTAGTTTATTTCCGTCCTTGTTAAGAAATAATCGTTTAATTTCATCGAAAGTAAAACCATCTTCATTGATAATTCCACCTTCACGGTCGATAATTCCAACAATTTTTGCACCCATATCAGCTAAGTAAAATGCAGCAGCTGAGCCAACATTTCCAAAACCTTGTACAACAGCTTTTTTGCCAACTACACTTCCGCCATAAATATCATAATAATGGCGAACGGCTTCCGCAACGCCAAAACCGGTAATCATATCGGCAACAGTATATTTTCGGTTTACATCTGGCGAAAATTTAGGATTTTCAATTACTTTGATTACTCCTTGACGAAGTTGACCAATTCGATTAATTTTGTCAGCCTCAGTTGGTTTAAAGTGACCATTAAAAACTCCTTCTTGAGGATGCCAAACCCCACATTCTTCTGTGATTGGAATTACTTCATGGATTTCATCTACATTCAAGTCGCCTCCAGTACCGTAATAACTTTTTAATAAAGGAGAAACAGCTTTGTACCAACGTTGTAATACTTCTTTCTTTCTGGGATCGTTAGGGTCAAAATTTATACCTGATTTTGCTCCTCCAATTGCAGGGCCTGATACCGAAAATTTTACTTCCATTGTTTTGGCTAGCGATAGTACTTCATTCATATCCAGACCTTTTCGCATTCTGGTTCCGCCTCCCGCTGCACCCCCACGAAGTGAGTTAATCACTGTCCATCCTTCTGCATCCGTTTCAGGGTCTTTCCAATTAAAAATTATTTCAGGTTCTTTATTCTCAAATTTTTTGAGTAATTCTTTCATTTTAGTTTATTTGTGATGCAAATTTAATTCAACAGAATCAATTTATTTTGTTTTTTTACTAAAGTTTTCAAGAGTTTTATTTACAAATTAAGGTTTATATACAAAACCGGAACAATGGTCATTTTTTGCACCTGTAACACTACTCAAAACATTGATTTCATTACGCAATCGTAAAACACCCAATAAACCAAAAATCAATGCTTCTTTAAATTCTAAGGTTTTTAAATCAGGAACAACGATTTCTATTTCCGGTAAATAGTATTTCATTCGCTCCAGCAAAAAAAGATGATAGGCACCACCGCCGGTAACGAGCATTTTTTCTGACTTTTTTGGCAAAGCCAAACCAATTTGAAGAGCTATATGTTCAATAAATGAGGCCAATTTATCTTCGATCGAAATTGAAAATTCTTCCATCAAAGTTAGAACTGTGCCATTTACAAATTCCATTCCCAATGATTTTGGATATTTTGTCTGATAAAATTCAATTTGATTTAATTTTTCTAATAAAACCGAATTGATTTTTCCCGAACGAGCTACTTCGCCTTTATCATCGTAATCAAAACCCATTTGATTGGCATAAAAATTTAGAACCGTATTTACAGGAGAGATGTCAAAGGCAATTCGTTTTCCGTTTTCTTCAAAAGAAACATTCGAAAACCCGCCTAAATTCAAACAATAATCGTAATCAGAAAATAACATTCTGTCACCAATCGGAACCAGCGGAGCCCCTTGACCACCCAATTCCACATCTTGAACTCTAAAATCGCATACTACAGTTTGGTTCGTAATAGTCGCGATTTCGGGTAAATTCCCAATTTGTAACGTCAATCCGTTTTGAGGTTGATGCAAAATCGTGTGACCATGACTACACACTGCGTCTAGGTTTTGAAG
>JAFLBT010000032.1 GCA_017302935.1 Flavobacteriales bacterium
GCAGCATACCCTCAAAGCCCGTTTTGACGCTGATTCGCAAATTATCATGGAAAGCAATCGTATGGACATATTCCTATTGTTTGAATTTGACCGTAATCGTATCTTTTGAAAGAGGACTTTTCGCGACAATAGTAAGCATCACGCGAGTTGAGTTTTCCCAATTTATAAGGTCCATCTGATATTATCGACCAATCGATGTCAAAAGGGGCATTTTTCAAAGAAATTTCAGAAACGTGCGAATTTTAAAGGAGATTTTGGGTGTAAACTTGCTATCATATATATCACTTACTGTAAATTTCAATGCAGATCGGTTTATAATAATCGTTACCTAAAGTCACTTTTATTCGGGTACACTGCGTTTGAAAGTGTGTTTTACCTGCCCTCCCTAATTCCATGCCAATGATAGATCGAACCGATGACCCATCGCTTTGTCCAAGACACTTGCGCTCGGGTTCCGACATGCGCTCGGGCTGCTGCATTCGTCGCCTCAT
Organism: Flavobacteriales bacterium; assembly: GCA_017302935.1. Lineage (GTDB taxonomy): Bacteria > Bacteroidota > Bacteroidia > Flavobacteriales > Flavobacteriaceae > Flavobacterium. The sequence goes on from JAFLBT010000032.1 coordinate 492, forward strand.
TTCTTCGGCGGTCACTTCCTGTTCGCGAACAGTACTGGTGCTGCTGAATTCCGGAAGCCAATTTGGTCAGCATGGAGATAGATAACTTGATTGAACGAATTCGGTGAAGCACCACGGTGATAAACACACTACTTGACACCCACCGATCAAAGTTCTTCATCGTGCACTATCAGAAAATTGCAGTTTTTATTGCATTTATATTCACGGCAATACAGTACCCCTTAAATGCCTAGAGCACTGTATATGCCTTCCTTGGAAAGTTCAAATTTGATTAATTGCACATCGTTGGCATCATCAGGTTCTTGTTCGCCGCCATACAAGACATAAAAATTCACTTTCATTTTATCAAAATACGGTTCAATGGTCGTCCAAAACGGTTGTCCCGGTGTTACATTATAAATCCCCATCGAACTCAATACATACCACGCACTCATTTGGCCGCAATCTTCGTTACCAATTAAACCATCGGGGTCATTTTTGTAGAAATTGTCTAAAATAAAATGTACTTTCTCTTTTGTTTTTTCAGGTTTACCTACATAATTGTACAAATACGCTACGTGATGACTTGGTTCATTGCCGTGAGCATATTGACCAATTAAACCGGTGATATCCACTTGATGACGACCTGATGTTTCGCTGACAGAATTAAACATTTCGTCTAGTTTGGCTTCAAATTTTTCATGTCCGCCCATTGCTTGAATCATACCCGGAATGTCTTGTGGCACAAAAAAAGTGTATTGCCAACCGTTGGCTTCGGTGTAATTGTTATTCACTTCCTTGGGGTCAAAAGGTTTGTCCCAACCGCCATTTTTCTTAGGTTGAATGAATCCGGTTTCCCAATTGAAAAGGTTTTTCCAATTTTGGGAACGCAACATAAAATATTGGTAATCTTCTTTTTTGTCTAATAATTGAGCCATTTGAGCGATACACCAATCGTTATAGGCATATTCTAAGGTTTTGGAAACACTTTCGTGTTCGTCATCAATGGAAATAAAACCTTGTTTTTTGTAGGCCTCCAATCCTAAATGATCGAGCATAGCGGAATGTTTGGCGGCTTCATAGGCTTTTTCGTAATCAAATCCTTTGATACCTTTGACCATTGCATCGGCAATTACGGAAACAGAATGGTACCCAATCATACAATCGGTTTCGTTGGAAGCGAGTTCCCAAACGGGTAAGCGACCACCTTGTTCAAATTGTTTGATGAAAGTATTAATGTAATCTGCTGTTCGCTTTTTATCAATCAACGTATATAGCGGATGAGCGGCTCGAAACGTATCCCAAAGGGAAAAAACGGTGTAATAATCAAATCCTTCGGCTTGGTGGATTTTGTTATCTCGTCCTCGGTATTTTCCGTCTAAATCTTGAGCGATATTGGGTTGCATCATGGTGTGATACAAAGCGGTGTAGAAAATGGTGAGTTTGTTTTTATCATTGGAAGTAACTTCAATTTTGGACAATTCTTTGTTCCATAATTCTTCTGCTGCTTTTTTGACTTTATTGAAGTCCCAATGTGGAATTTCGGTGCTGTTGAGTTGTGCACCACTATGTCCTGTAGGTGAAAGGGCAACTTTTACGAGTAGTTTTTCTCCTTTTTTTACTTTTTTGGAGAAACTTAATGCAAGCTCTGTTCCGTGATAATCCCCATTTATCCCTTTAAAAATGGTTTTTTCTTTGTTTATTTTTAAAGGAACATTAAACTCAATTCTGGCATAAACATATTGATTTTGAGCCCATGCTTCACTTCTTCGCAATACTTCGATGGTTTTTTCATCAATAACTCGAACATAGCCTTCCAACAATTTATCCCGATGATTTAAATCTAAAATAATGTTGGCTTGACCGCTTTCATTGAAGGTATATTCGTGAAAACCTACTCGGGTGGAAGTAGTTAATCGCACGTCGATATTGTGTTTGTCTAATTTGACGGAATAAAATCCGGCAGAGGCTTTTTCATTTTTATGATAAAAAGTAGAGGAATAGATTTTATTATCAAACGAAGGTTCGCCCATGGTGGGCATTAGCAAAATATCGCCATAATCGGAAACGCCCGTTCCGTTGAGATGGGTGTGCGAGAAACCATAAATGCGATTATCGGAATAATGATAACCGGAGCAGCCTTCCCAACTGCCGTCGATTCTTGTATCGGGGGAAAGTTGTACCATTCCATAAGGCACAGTGGCTCCAGGGAATGTATGTCCGGTTCCGCCGGTTCCGATGAAGGGATTAACGTATTGTTGGTAGTTTTGGCTGAAAGTTAATCCGCTAATGAAAAGAAATACTGAAAGAATATAAATTCGCATGGTTAGTTTAGTTTTTACACCTGACAGGTTTTAGAAACCTGTCAGATGTAAGTTGAAATTGTTGTTTGTTCTTCAAATATACTAAAATTTCTTGTTGAGCAGGATTTGCGTTAGGGATTGTAGTGAAAAGCCCGGATCTCAAAAATGCAAATTTTATTAGGCACAAAAAGCGACTAAAGGAAGCTCTTTTGTGCCTTTAGAAAATTACATTTTTGGGTGAGGACTTGTAACGGAAAGCCCGTAAACGCCCACAAAAAAAGCATTCAACTGGTGCTGAATGCTTTTAATATACGGGTGTAAATTATTTTACAGACTCGCTTTTAAATATTCGCGGTTCATGCGGGCGATGTTTTCTAACGAAATACCTTTTGGACATTCGATTTCACAAGCACCGGTGTTGGTACAGTTTCCGAAACCTTCTTCGTCCATTTGACGCACCATGTTTAGAACGCGTTCCGTTGCTTCTACTTTTCCTTGAGGTAAAAGAGCATATTGCGACACTTTTGCTCCTACGAACAACATCGCAGAACCGTTTTTACAAGTGGCCACACACGCTCCACAACCGATACAAGCTGCTGCCATGAAGGCTTTGTCTGCGTCGTCTTTTGGCACAGGAAGCGAATTGGCATCGATCGTTCTTCCGGAAGTATTTACCGATACGAAACCACCTGCTTGTTGGATACGGTCAAATGCACTTCTATCCACCACCAAATCTTTGATTACCGGGAAAGCTTTGCTTCTCCATGGTTCAACGTAAATGGTATCGCCGTCGTTGAACATTCGCATGTGCAATTGACAAGTGGTGATTCCGGTATCCGGTCCGTGAGCACGTCCGTTGATGTATAAGGAACAGCTTCCGCAGATTCCTTCACGACAGTCGTGATCGAACGCAACCGGTTCTTTTCTTTCGTTTACTAATTGTTCGTTTAATTGGTCTAACATTTCCAAGAACGAACTCGCAGTTGAAACATTATCTAGTTTGTACGTTTCGATTCCACCTTTGGTTTTGGCATTCTTTTGACGCCAAATTTTTAGAGTGATGTTTATATTTTTTGCTGCACTCATAGTTGTATTTTAAGTGATTGGTAATTAGTGATTAGTGATTAGCCTTTAGAGAGCGAATTATAAAATGCATTAATCATTTTACTTTCTTCATTAATCAAACTAATTATGTGGTTAAACAAATTTAAATCTTTAACAAAATCTAATTCTTTAGCAATAAGCAATTGAGTTTCCAATTCATATAGAGAACCTCTGGAAATATCGATAAAATGACTGAATGATTTATCAGTATTTCTTCCGTAACCTTCTGCAATATTGGAAGGTATGGAAATTGCAGCTCTTTTTATTTGACTCGTAAGAGCATAAAGCTCTTCTTGTGGAAAAGATTTTGACAGTTTATAAGTTGAAATAACTATGTCAAATCCTTTTTGCCAAATTAATAAGTCTTTATATGATTTGATTGCACTCATTTTTACTAATTACTAATTACTATTCACTAATTACTTTTTGTTATTTATAATTTCTAGCTGCAATTTTGATTTCTTCGTACTTTAATTCTTCCTTATGCAATTCAGATTTTGAAATATCTGAACCTTTGTATTCCCAAGCTCCCACAAATTTAAAGTTTTCGTCATCGCGTAAGGTTTCGCCTTCGGCATCTTGGTATTCTTCGCGGAAATGACCACCACATGATTCGTTACGTTGCAACGCATCCATTGCCATTAATTGTCCGAGTTCGATGAAATCGGCTACACGAAGAGCTTTCTCCAATTCAGGGTTTAACTCATCTGCACTTCCCGGAACAAATACTTCATTATGGAATTCCTCTTTCAATTGAGCAATTTCAGCAATGGCTTGTTTTAAACCTTGTTCGTTACGAGCCATTCCAACTTTATTCCACATGATTAATCCTAAACGTTTGTGGAAATGGTCAACCGTTTTGGTACCGTTATTATTTAAAAACTTGTCAATTTGGTTTTTTACATTGTTTTCTGCTTCAGCAAATTCAGGCAAATCAGTCGAAATTTTTCCGGTTCTGATTTCATCTGCTAAATAGTTGGAAACGGTGTAAGGTAATACGAAATACCCATCGGCTAAACCTTGCATTAAAGCAGAAGCCCCTAATCTATTAGCTCCGTGATCCGAGAAATTCGCTTCTCCAGCCACAAAACAACCCGGAATTGTAGATTGTAAATTATAATCTACCCAAACACCACCCATAGTGTAATGCACGGCCGGATAAATTTTCATTGGGGTTTCATATGGATTTTCATCGGTAATTTTTTGGTACATGGTGAACAAGTTTCCGTACTTTTCTTCCAACCATTTTTTACCTAATTTGATGATTTCTTCTTCAGAAGGATTATGATTTCCTTGAGCATAAGCAGCTTGTTTTCCTTTATTTTTAATTTCGGTAGAGAAATCAAGATAAACGCCTTCATTGGTGTCGTTAGCTTCAATTCCGTAACCGGCATCACAACGCTCTTTGGCAGCTCTGGAAGCTACATCACGAGGCACTAAGTTACCAAACGCAGGATATCTTCTTTCCAAGAAATAATCTCTATCTTCTTCAGCAATTTGCGTTGGTTTTAATTTTCCGGCACGAATCGCTTCGGCATCTTCTTTCTTTTTTGGCACCCAAATACGTCCGGAATTACGCAATGATTCAGACATCAACGTTAATTTCGACTGATTGGTTCCGTGAACCGGAATACATGTTGGGTGGATTTGTACAAAACAAGGATTGGCAAATAACGCTCCTTGTTTGTGAATTTTCCATGAAGCGGTTACGTTACTTCCCATGGCATTGGTAGAAAGGAAATAAACATTTCCGTAACCTCCTGATGCTATAATTACAGCATGAGCAGAATGTCTTTCTAATTCTCCGGTAATTAAATTACGGGCAATGATTCCGCGGGCTTTTCCGTCCACTTTTACCAATTCTAACATTTCGTGGCGGTTGTACATTTTTACACGACCCAAACCGATTTGTCTTGATAAAGCAGAATATGCCCCTAATAACAATTGCTGTCCGGTTTGACCTGCTGCATAAAAGGTACGTTGTACTTGTGTTCCTCCGAAGGAACGGTTGTCTAACATACCGCCATATTCACGAGCAAAAGGAACACCTTGAGCCACACATTGGTCGATGATGCTTCCGGAAACTTCGGCTAAACGGTGTACATTAGCTTCACGAGCACGGTAATCCCCTCCTTTTATCGTATCATAAAAAAGTCGGTAAACACTATCTCCATCATTTTGATAATTTTTTGCGGCATTAATTCCACCTTGAGCGGCAATAGAGTGAGCTCTACGCGGTGAATCTTGAAAACAAAATGCACTCACATTATAACCCATTTCGCCAAAAGATGCAGCTGCAGCTGCCCCAGCCAATCCGGTTCCTACAACAATTATGTCAATTTTAGGACGGTTATTGGGAGCAACTAATTTTAAATGATTTTTGTGGTTTGTCCATTTGTGAGCAATTGGACCTTCCGGTATTTTAGAATCTAACTTCATAATATAGCTGATGTTGATTATTTAGTAAAATGAATGTATAACGGGATGATGGCAAATAAAATCGGAACAATCACCGCAAAAGCTTTTCCAATAAATTTAATAGTTGGCGTCCATTTTGGATTATTCAAACCAAGGGATTGGAATGCACTTTGGAAACCATGCCATAAGTGGAAAGCTAAAACCATCATAGAAAAAACATAAAAAAGTGTAAAAGCTAAACCGTATTCTTTATCTCTGAAGAAATCCATGGTTAAAGTATACAAATCTTTATATCCTTCACCGGCTTTCATGTTAGAGCCTGTTCTGAAAAATTCTACTCTATTTACAATCTCATAAGGTGAATTGTCTCCGCCATCTCCATAACCTTTTACTTGCTCGGTTGGAATGTAGATTCCACTAGTTAATGTGAATACTGACACCGAATCTTTGATTGTCATTCCGGTATATTGGTCTTTACGTTCTTGCTTGATCATTAATGTTTGTAGCGGCATTTTTTCGTCAAAATGCATCTTTGCCCAAAAATTAATCATGTGAGTCGCAATAAAAACAAGTACTAATGTACCTAAAACAGCCATGTTTCTGGAAGCAAAACTACTGTTTGCAGACGGATTGTTTTTAGCATATCCAACCGGTCTGGCTTTTTTGTTTTGAATTGCCAATAAAATACCGTCAACGGCATGAAATAAAATAGAAATGTAAGTGAGATAAGAAAGAATTTTTACGGCTGGATTAGTGGTCATAAACAATGCATATTGGTTAAATTGCAATTGACTATCCGGTAGTAATAATTGTAAATTACCCGCCAAATGACCCGCTAAAAACAAGCATAAAAATAAACCCGTAAGAGCCATCCAGTATTTTTTTCCGATAGATGACTTTAGAAGTGCAGATTTTGCCATAACGTTGTGTAAATAAATTTTTAAAAATTTCACACAAATTTATGGTTATTTAGTATTAACTACAACCTTTTCGAACTAATTTAAAGTGATTTTAAAGAAGGATTAACATGTGTTGAATTATTTTTTTAATCAAAATTGGAAAAACATGCTAAAAAACACAAAATTGACCTTTCAAAATCAATATGTTTTAGTCACATCTTCATCTATCACTAAAATAAAATCAGCTTTGTTGAGATGTTCTGCTTCTACTTTAGAAATATCTTTTTGTTCAACGGTAGCTATGGTTACAATTGAAGTATTTTTTCGGTACTGATTTACATACCAATTGATTCCTTCAAAAAAATCACTGTGATACGTTCCGTTGTAATGTATAAAAACGGTATTGTTCTTTAAATTTTGCACAATAAAATATGCCATTGTCGCATCTTTTAACGCTTGAGCTTTCGGCATCTTTTCGCCGGCATGACCGCCCATCATTTCCAACATTTTTTGATAACCCGGTAAAGTAATGTCAAATGGAATCGGTAAAGGAGCCATCCAGCTTTTTTCTTCGGATGTTAATTCATCCAAACCGGCAAAATCATTTCTGAAAACCACATTTGCATATCTTCTGGGAACATTAGTAGCAATAAAAGGAAATTTTCTTTCTTTGGCAAAATCAACCAAGGGCTTATAATCTGTTTTGTAATTGTTCCATAAACGAGCGGTAGAATCAAATTGTTTTTGATTGATTTCTCCTTTTACATATTGATTTAATTGCTTTTGATTATCCGCTTCAATCATTTCTGCTCCCAAAACTAAGGCTCTTTTTTCCGCTAAATCTTTTGTCAACTCAAGCTGCAACCAATGCACAACAGAATTATCATGGTGTTCTCCAAACAACACAAGTTCTGCTTTTTCAGCTGCTTTAAGCATTTTTTCATACGAAGATTTTTTACCGTTTTTGGTAAAAACCTGATAAGGCATTTTAGTTTGAGCAAAAGTTATTGAAGTATAAAAACCTAATAACAATAGTATTCTAAAGGATATCTTCATTTTAAACATTAATTACGTTTGTTTTCAATAACTTCGAAAAAACTTGTTTCTACTATCTTTTCTTTAGCTATTTTAATTTGATATTTCCCTGGTGAAAGGTACACTTTGCCTTTTCTGGTAGGTTTGAAAACAATTTTCTTGTCTTTTTTTGTCATTAGGTCTTGAACCGTTTTAGCAATTTCCAAATCGTATTCCCATTGATTGATTCCGGCTTCTACTTTTTGCGTAATTTCTTTTATTATTAGACCTTTATCGTTTAAAACTTGAATGTTTACCTCACCAACTGATGAAGCATAAAAATCAATTTTAACAGATGGCTCATACGTAGGAAGCCAAGCACTCCACGTATTACCCCAATAGTCGGAATGTGTAATATTTGTGATAGGAAATATTTTTAAAGTAGCCGATAACACTTCATTATTCAACTGTTGAACCGCTGATAAATTCACTTTGTAAATCGATCTTCCGTGCGTGCCCACAATCAAATCTTTTGCTTCTGTTTGAATCACCAAATCATGTACGGCCACCGGCGGTAAACCATTCATAAAAGGTTGCCAGTCTTTACCACTCTGAAAGGAAACATACAATCCGTTATCCGTTCCTAAATATAAAATTTCCGGATTTACCGTATCCTCAACAATCACATTTACAGCATTAGATTCAAAAGTTGGCTCAATCGATTTCCATGATTGACCATAATCATCCGATTGGTAAACGTATGGTTTAAAATCATCCCAACGATACCCGTTAAGCGTCACATACACTCGTTCTTTTTTATGTTTAGACGCTACCACTCTTGACACCCACAAATCTTTTGGGAAAGAATCTGAAATTTTTTGCCATGTAACTCCTCCATCTTTGGAAACATGAACTAATCCATCATCACTTCCCACATAAAGTAACCCAAATTGAAACGGACTTTCACTAAAAGTAGTAATCGTTCCATAGGCCACGTTTCCTTCTTTTCCGCCTTGGGTTAAGTCGCCGGAAATTTTTTCCCATGTTTCCCCTTGGTTAAAAGAACGATGAAGGTATTGTGATCCCATGTACAAAACATCTTGATTGTAGGAAGACAACAAAATCGGGGTTTGCCAATTAAAACGCAATGGTTTTTCATCTTTCTTCGCTTTTGGCGAAATGTATTTCATGTCTTTTTTGTCACGGTCTATTCGATAGTAATTGCCAAACTGAAATCCTGTAAAAACAATATTCGGATTTCTTCGGTCAATTTGGGTTTGCATACCATCGCCACCCATCAAACTTTCATACGCATATTTTCCTTCTTGGTGCCATTCTACACCGTATTTGTAATTGTTGGGACCCACCCAAACTCCATTATCTTGCATACCACCATAAACATTGTAATTCGATTGATAATCAACACTTACGGAATAAAACTGGCTCACACTATGCGGATTACACTTCGTCCAATTGGCTCCATCATCATACGAAATATTTAAACCTCCATCATTTCCATTGATTAAATGACCGGGTTGTGATGGATTTACCCAAACAATATGATGATCTAAATGTACATTTTCACGGTTGATGGAAACAAATGTTTTTCCACCATCATTTGACTTAATTATCGGCACTCCGGAAACATAAATTTTATCTGAATTGGATAAATCAACCGAAATTCTTCCAAAATAATAACCATAGGTATAATAAAAATCATCAATAAATCCTTCGTGGGTTTTTTTCCATGTTCTTCCTCCGTCAATCGACTTATATACTTCTGCTCCAATTACTTCTGTTTCAAACAACGCTTTATTGGCATCAGAAATAATCATTTGGACTTCTTCCGGTACTACATCGCCATCACTCACCATGTTTTTCAAATTTTGAGCTCTGTATTTCTCTGTTAAGCCGTGTTTTTTTAATACATTATTAATTTCAACATCTGAAAGTTGCATGAAAACATCTCCCGGAACACTAAACATTTCCGGCATTGTACTTTTTTTGGTTTCCGATTTAGGTCGGTTAAATTGATTGTCCAAAACGGCATACACGATTTGATTGTCAAAAGCCGCCAAACCAATTCTACCAACTCCGTCTCCGGTTGGAAAACCACTTTCAGGTGTAGAAATTAACGTCCAAGAATTTCCGCCGTCTTCACTTTTATAAATTCCGGAGGTTTTTCCATTACCTAAAAAATTCCACGCTTTTCTATCTTTTTTCCAAGCGGCAGCATATTGAATATTGAAATTTTTTGGCGAAACTGAAATATCTATAATTCCGGTTTCATCATCAATAAATAAGGTTTGTTTCCACGTTTTTCCGCCATCGGTGGTTTTGTAAATACCTCTTTCAACATTTTTGGAATACAAATGTCCGGTAACGCCTATTATTACTTCATTTGGATAAGTTGGATTTATTTCAATTTTACCGATATGATGACTGTCTTTTAATCCGGTGTTAATCCACGTTTTGCCTTTATCAGTTGATTTCAAAACCCCTATTCCGGCATAGGAAGAACGAGAAGCATTGTGTTCACCTGTTCCGACCCAAATGATTCCGTTTTTCCAATCAACGGCAATTTCACCCACATTAATGGTGGGAGCAGTATCCATGATAGGTTGAAAACTCATTCCGTTGTTGTTGGAATACCATACGCCTCCGGATGCATACGCTACATAAAATTCAGTAGGTTTGTTCGGATTGACATCCACATCAACCACTCTTCCACTCATGATGGTTGGTCCAATGTTTTCGATTTTTACATTTTTAACAAGTGAAGCAGTTGATTGCTGAGCTACTGATAGATTTGAAAAAAACAACATCCCAACAAAAGCAATATAAAAATTTTTCATCCTTGAAGATTTTAAAGTGGAAATGTAGCAATATCTAATCGGTTCGCAAAATTTTAGTAAAGGATTAACAGCGGTTTGGGTGATTCTTGTTATTTTTGATAACTAATTTTTATTTTCATACCATGAAATACCATCCAATCGATCGCAATTTATACATCAAAAACAGAGCAAAATTCACGGCTCAAATGAAGCCAAATAGTGTAGCTGTTTTTAATTCTAATGATAATTATCCGGTGAGTGCTGATACTACTTTGCCGTTTGCTCAACATCGAGACATCCTTTATTTATCTGGTGTTGATCAAGAAGAAAGCATTTTGTTGTTGTTTCCGGATGCCCCTTATCAGCATTTAAAGGAAATTTTATTTCTACGCGAAACCAACGAACACATTGCGGTTTGGGAAGGTGAAAAATTAACCAAAGAGCGTGCGTTTGAAGTTTCAGGCATCAAAACCGTGTATTGGTTGACGGATTTTCATAAAGTTTTAAAAGAAGTGATGGCGTATGCCGACACAATGTATATCAACACCAATGAACATTATCGGGCCACCATTGAAACCGAAACAAGAGAAGCTCGTTTTATTAAATGGTGGAAAGAAAACTATCCGGCCCACAAAGTGGAAAAAAGCAATCCGATTTTACAACGATTACGTTCTGTAAAAGAAAGTGAAGAAATTGATTTACTTCAAAAAGCGTGTGATATTACCGAAAAAGGGTTCAGAAGAGTGTTATCGTTTGTGAAACCGAATGTAATGGAATATGAAATAGAAGCCGAATTTGCTCATGAATTTTTACGCAATCGTTCCAAAGGTTTTGCTTATACACCCATTATTGCTTCGGGTAACAATGCAAACGTATTACATTATATTGAAAACAATCAACAATGCAAAGCTGGCGATTTGATATTATTGGATGTGGGTGCCGAATATGCGAATTATTCCAGTGATATGACGAGAATGATTCCGGTTTCAGGTCGTTTTACCGAAAGACAAAAAGAAGTGTATAATGCCGTTTTACGCGTGAAAAACGAAGCTACAAAAATGTTGGTACCGGGAACGTTATGGAAAGAATACCATGTGGAAGTGGGAAAAATCATGACCTCAGAATTGTTAGGTTTAGGCCTTTTAGATAAAGCCGATGTGCAAAACGAAAATCCGGATTGGCCGGCCTATAAAAAATATTTCATGCACGGCACTTCACATCATTTAGGGTTGGATACGCATGATTACGGATTATTGCACGAACCGATGCAAGCCAATATGGTTTTTACAGTAGAACCGGGCATTTATATTCCGGCAGAAGGTTTTGGTATTCGTATTGAAGACGATATGGTGATTCAAAAAACCGGCGAACCGTTTAACTTGATGCGGAATATTCCGATTGAAGTGGAGGAGATTGAATCGATTATGAATGCTTAGAATGGTTTATAAGTTTAAAGGTTTATAAGGCGGCTCGCAGGAATGTGAGTCGTTTTTTTGAACACAGATTTTAAAAATTTTTAAAATCTGTGTTCCATAAAATTAAATTAATTCTGATTGGAATTTAATTCAGTAATAATTTACTTTGCCAAACCAACTTTTCAACCTGAAACGTGAAACCTGAAACAAAAACCATCCTCTACAAAAACACCAAAATCAACTATACTGATACCGGAAAAGGTACGGCAATTGTTTTGTTGAACGGTTTTTTAGAAAATCTATCGATGTGGAAAACCTATATTCCTGAATTTTCAAAAAAACACCGGGTTATTGCAATTGATTTACTAGGACACGGCGAAACAGAATGTTTAGGTTACATTCACACCATGGAAGACCAAGCAGACATGGTACATGCGGTTTTACACGACCTTAAAATCAGAAAAGCAATTTTTATCGGGCATTCGATGGGTGGATATGTGGCATTGGCTTTCGCCGAATTGTATCCGGAGAACATGAAAGGGTTGGTTTTACTTAATTCTACTTCACGAGCAGACAGTGAGGAACGAAAAGCTAATAGAGACCGTGCGATTGCAGCTGTGAAACAAAATTACACGGCTTTTGTCCGCATGTCTATCGGGAATTTATTTAGTGAAGACAACCGAGAACGATTGGAAGAAATCATAGAAACCGTTCGTCAAGAAGCATTAAAAACACCTCTTCAAGGTATTGTTGCCGCATTAGAAGGCATGAAAATCAGAAAAGACAGAGAAGTGATTCTTCATTTTGCTCCGTATCCGATGCTGTTGATTTTAGGAAAAAAAGACGGCGTTTTAAACTATGATGACAGTTTAGAACAAATTGAAAACACCAAAGTAGAATTGGTTACTTTCCCGGATGGACACATGAGCCATATTGAAAATGAAAAGGAATTGAAAGCTCATTTATTCGCTTTTTTGAAAAAAATTTAGTTCCCTACTTTTTCTAGAATTTTGAAGACTTCATCTGCGAAACCATCACCGGCTATTCGGATGAATTGATTGTTGGGAAAAATTAATAAAGTACCGCCACATTTTTCAATGGCCGGAATTTTCCATTTATAATAACTAAAAAAAGAGCCAAATATGAGTCCGTTTTGATCAACAATTTGGCCTTCATATTTTGGGTTATACTGACTTATGACTTCGGTATAATGCACATTTTTAAACGATTTCATTTTTGTAACATGTTGATGGTATATCGACATGTTTCGAATATTACAATTTCCTTCGTTGATATTGCCTTCAATCACTACTACTTTATTTCGGTCTATTGTTGTTCCGGATTCTTTCTCTAAAAAATCAACAATTTTGTTTTGCAACGAATCGCTGATGGTTCCATCATAGCTTTGATATTTGACCAAAACATAATTGTTCGGCATTTCGTAGTTTGAAAAAGAACGTGCTTCCTTTTTAGTTATTTTTTTACCAAATTCATCTAAATATATAGGTTTTTTTTGAGCCATTAATACGATATGAAAGAATAAAAAACAACTTACAATTACTTTTTTCATGGTGTTAAGGTATTATTTCTACAAAAGGATGTTCTTGGTTTAAAATTTCATTCAGCAACTGAATTATTTCCGTGATAAACTCGTCTAAGATTGTTGAATCTATTGTATTTGCTATAACATCTTTTCCAATTTTTATTTGAAAAGGCATGAAACCACTTTTAAGATTTTTAAAAGAAAGAATACCGACTTCCATTTCTTCATTCGGAAAGACGGATTGCACCATAAACGCATAACACAATAATTGAATGATTTTATCGTGTTTAATCTCTTGCGTTAAGCCGTCCCAAGAAGAAATACTAACGCCTTGTTGTTCTACTTTTCCGGTTTTATAATCAATAATCCTGAGCATCCCGTTTCTACGCTCAATTCTGTCTACATTTCCTTTAATTTTTACCGGAAACGGCAATCGTTCATCTTCAAGCAATTGTTCAAAATTTTGTTCTAAAAACAAAACTTCCACCTCATCACCATCGTTTAAACATTTTTTTTCAAGTTGTAAAAAATTATAAATATTTCGTTTTGCTACTTCAAAAGCCAATAGGTTTTTGCCTTTTGAAATTTCGCCTTCTTTGTATTCTTTTTTGAATTGTACTACTACTTCATCATTCAACCGTTGCAACATTTCATCAATTGCTGCGTGATGTAATAGCGTATTACAATAGGGTCGATAAAGTTGCTCTAATGCACCATGAATAATCGTTCCTAGCGTATTTACTGCAATATTCTCTTCAACTTCATCCACTTCCGAAATGCGTAATATCCGTTGAAAATAAAATTGGATTGGATTTCGAATGTAAGTAGTCAATGTGGAAGGCGAAAAACCATTTTCCGCCATTTCAGACAATCTTTTCATCACCAAAGGTGATTTTTCAATCCGCATTTCTTGATGTGCTTTTTCGGGTAAAAAAGCATTAAAAATTTCGTGGGTTAAAATGTGATTTGATTGTTTTTCAACCTCCAACTGTGTTATAAAACGACTTTTTTCTCCTCCATCAAGTCCATCTGATTCAGTATTATAAAGCAAATATATGTTGTTAGCCCGAAGTAATAAATGATAAAAATGATAGGTATAAATAGCGTCTTTTTCTTTGTGCGTAGGTAAGCCTAACTCTCTTTTTACATCAAAAGGAATATAGGAGTTTTGAGTTTTTCCAGCGGGAAAGACACCTTCGTTCATCGACGTAATGATGACGGTATCAAAATCCAATACCCTACTTTCTAAAACGCCCATTATTTGTAATCCTTGCAATGGTTCTCCCTCAAAAGAAACTTCAGCTAAGTCGATTATTTCTTTGTAAATAGCATACAAGCCTTCAATAGTGATAACCGCTGAATGATTATGACAATACGATTTCAGTTTATTAATCACTTTAAAAACTGCGTACACAAATGCATTTGCAATGGAATTATTCTCTTCTGTTTCCGATAATAACTGTTTAATAGTTAATAAAATATCGGTTATTCTATCTAAAATAAAGGCTGGAGAAACATCCCATTTTTGAAATAACAACTCAAAATAGGGATTACTTTGTTCCTTTAAAGTCATCAACTTCGTAAAAGGAATAAAGCTAATATTGTTGCGGTTGATTTTATCAGAAACGTTTTTGGCATTTGCAAAAGGTTCAACATACGGGTTTTGAAGTACTTCAATCACATCTTTATAGTAGAAAACATAATTTGATTCGCTTCGTTGAAAAGCATTTAAATGCATTTTAAACAACCTTGAAATCAACAATTGAATTGGATTATTTACAGCAGAATAACCCATAGTGATATTCAAATGACGAACGGAAGCCGGTAAAGCATTTAATGCAGGAATCAGCACATTTTCGTCTCCTAAAACCAACGCTATTTTATCAATTGGCTGTTCTTTGCTAATGTTTTCAATGATATGTCCGGCCAGTTTAGCTTGACCAACTGTTTTTGGCGTGCCGATAACATTTATGTTTTTGGTTTTTGAGAACTCATCAACCAACCATTCATAAGGATGCGAATGATAATATGACCAATTCTTTTTAATTTTTCTGGCAAATAATCCTGCATCATGAAACGGATCGTTTAAAAAAGTGACATCAGTATCCCAAAATACTTTTGCTTTGTTTTCAGCCAATAAATGTTGGATTATTTTTTCTTCCGCTTGATTTAATGCATTAAATCCAGCAAATAATAAGAACCCGGAAAATGAATTAGTATAATGATGAAGATTTTCAACCGCTTCTCTATAAATTAAGCCTTGGTAACCCACTCCTTTTTTTAGCAGAAATTTGTAAAACGCATCATAATAAATAGGCATTTTATCCCAAAACAAAAGATAATTATCTACTAAAGTCGTTTTGCTATTGGGTTCTAAATTCCATCTTTTAATGGCTTCAATTTCTTTTAAATAGGAAAAAACATGATTGGGTTCAATTAAATAGCGATCAATTTCATTAAAATCCTGTAAAAGTGTTTTAGCCCAGTTGGAAAAAAGCTCAAAGGTTTGCTGTTCTTGTTCAGGTGTTAACGATAGATAAACCTCATAAAACTCAAACAACAAAGCAATAGTATCAATAGAACGAATGCCTGCCAAGTCTTGAACAAATTCCTCAACACTTACAATATTTGGAGCAAAAATAGGTTGCTCCGTATTTTGTTTAATGGCTTCCAAAAGAAACACTTTTGCTCTTTTGTTTGGCAAAACTACTGTCAGCTCTTCTGTTGAACCGAGATGATGTTCTAAAATATAGGAGGCAACTTGTGCTATAAAAGAATTTGGCTTCATGTTATAAAAATAAAAAAACGCTCCGAAAATTCGGAGCGTTTCTGTATTTATTTTTTGAAATTTGTTATTTAATCACAACAACTTCAGTTCTTCTGTTTTGAGCTCTTCCAGCAGCAGTTTTGTTATCTGCAACTGGTTTAGATGGACCATAACCTTCAGACTCTAATCTTGAAGCATCAACTCCGTTAGCAATTAAATAATCTTTAACTGCAGCAGCTCTTTCTTTAGAAAGTCTTTCGTTAGTAGCTAATTTACCTGTATTGTCTGTGTGACCTTCAATTCTAAATTTAGCACTTGGGTACTCATTCATTACATTTTTAATTGATGCTAACGTTTCGAATGAAGAAGCTTTGATAGTAGATTTTCCGGTATCAAATAAGATTGACTTAGCGAAATCATTTAATTTTTTCACTACTTCCTCAGTTACTTCTGGACAACCGTTATTAGCAACTGTTCCTTTAACGTCTGGACATTTGTCATCTTTATCTAACACACCGTCTCCATCTCTATCTGGCCATGGACAACCTTTATTTTCTTTAGGTCCTTTTACTTCTGGACAGTTATCATCTTTATCAGCGATTCCGTCTCCATCTTTATCTGGACATCCGTTTAATGCTTTTGGACCAGCAACTTCTGGACAAGCATCATCTTTATCAGCAATTCCGTCACCATCAGTATCAGGACAACCTTGGAATTCAGCTAAACCAAATGTATCAGGACAAGCGTCGTTACCGTCAATAATTCCGTCACCGTCTGTATCTGGACAACCATTGTATTGTTTTAAACCAGGAACTTCTGGACAAGCATCATCTTTGTCATAAATTCCGTCACCGTCTGTATCTTTACCTCCAAATTTGAAAGTAAGACCAGCAAAATGTTGCATGTGAGTTGGCATAACCGTTCTGTCATCTTCAAACGAATGTTTGTAAGTTGAACGTAAAGACAAACCAACAGTTTCAGAGAACCAAATGTTTAAACCAAGACCTCCATTAACTGTTCCGGCACTGTTATCACCTAAGAAAGTATAACCTCCACCAATGTGAGCAGTTGGCTCAAAATATTTAACAAAAGTTCCAAAACTGTAGTTGATAACCCCATCGATACCATAATAAGCTAAATCTGTTTTAGCTACTACATAGTCACCGTCAAATTTAGGACCAACAAATTTTTCAATTTTGTTAAATGAACCTGTTACACCAAAAGAGAAATTGTCACCTACATATCTTGATACACCAAAATAAGATACAGAAGGAACAACGCTCCAATTATCATTAGCATTAAAATACTCAGAAAACTGATTTTTAATACTTTCAGCGGCACTTACTCTACCACCGTCAACAGCATTAACCCCAAAGGAGAAAGCCCAAGGGTTATTTTTATCTTGTGCTTGAGAACTTAATCCTGCAAACATTAAGACAGCTACAACAAATTTGTTAAGATGTTTCATACTTGTTTTGTTTTATTACAATACATTGTTAATTGGGGCAAAAGTACATGATTTTGCGTAAATGTCAAAATAATACGTTAAAAATATTAATAAGAATACTGCTAAACTATATTACTCCCAACTCTTTACCTACTTGAGTGAACGCTTCAATTGCTGTATCTAAATGCTCTTTTGAATGGGCGGCTGAAAGTTGTACCCTAATTCTTGCTTTACCCTTTGGCACTACAGGAAAGAAGAATCCGATTACATAAATCCCTTTTTTGAGCAACTCATCTGCCATGGTTTGCGACAATTTTGCGTCATACAACATCACAGGAACAATTGCAGAATCACCGTCAATAATATCAAAACCGGCGGCTTTCATTCCTTTTTTAAAGTAGTCGGTGTTCCATTCTAACTTGTCTCGCAAAGAATGATCGTTTTCTAACAATTCAAAAACCTTTAACGAAGCCCCAACTATTGATGGTGCTAGCGAATTAGAAAACAAATAAGGTCTTGAACGTTGACGTAAAATTTCAATAACTTCTTTTTTTGCAGTTGTGTAGCCACCCATAGCTCCTCCTAATGCTTTTCCTAATGTTCCGGTGATGATGTCCACTCTTCCCATTACCTTTTTTGCTTCCATAGTACCTTTTCCGGTAGCACCGATAAATCCAGCGGCATGACATTCATCCACCATTACCATTGCATCATATCGTTCTGCCAAATCACAAATTTTATCCAATGGAGCCACTAAACCGTCCATCGAAAAAACACCATCCGTTACAATTAATTTGAAACGCCTTCCTTCTTCATTGGCTTTAATTAACTGTTGTTCCAAGTCTTCCATGTTATTATTTTCATACCGAAATCGAGCTGCTTTACACAAACGAACACCATCTATAATAGAGGCATGGTTCAAACTGTCTGAAATAATGGCATCTTCCTCTCCTAATAACGGTTCAAAAACGCCACCATTCGCATCAAATGCTGCGGCATATAAAATGGTGTCTTCTGTTCCGTAAAAAGATGCGATTTTTGCTTCCAATGCTTTGTGAATATCTTGTGTTCCACAGATAAATCGAACAGATGACATTCCAAATCCATGTGTGTCTAAAGCATCTTTTGCCGCTTTAATCACTTCGGGGTGGGAGGACAAACCTAAATAATTGTTCGCACAGAAATTCAACACTTTTTCTCCTGTTGAAATCGTGATTTCCGCTCCTTGTGGTGAAGTGATGATGCGTTCTTTTTTAAATAATCCGTTTTGTTGAATGGTTGCCAACTCTTGTTGCAAATGTTGTTGTATTTTGCCGTACATGATTCTATTTTTATTTTTACAAATTTACGATTTCAACTTTATCACCTAAGTAAACCAAAGTCTTTTTTATCACTTCAAAACCCATTTCTTTTAGAGTAGCCTCATATTCAGCTAATTGCTTATGATGTTTGGGTTCCGGTTTACCGGTTTTATAATCCAAAAGCATTGCTTTATTGTTGGATTGCAAAACAATGCGATCCGGTTTTATGGCTGATATTCCTTTGCGTAAAATAGTTTGCTCATTCCAAATTTTGACATTTTCCTCAAAAAACATTTTTATTTCCGGATGAGTAACTAAATCTTTGATGACAGCAGACACCATTTCTTTTTGGTGAAGGGAGATTAAACCATCTTCTACTGCTTTTTCAATGGCTTTATCGACATCTAAATGTGACTTAATTTGTGCCGCAATAGCATGAATCACATTACCATATTCAATTGCTTCTTTTGTCGTGCTTCCCCACATTTGACTTTCTCTTTTTGCAATTTTAATGGCGTCAATTGGTAGAGAAGCTTGTATCGCCGGAATAACTTGGGTTTGTTTTGTTTTTTTACTTTCTACTGAAATGCGTTCAGGTGAGCCCCATTCATACACTAATTTTTGGGAATTAAATTCACCTATATCTTCTAAAAACTGCAGGAAAAAAGTGGTCATATTACTTTTTACCATCTCGCCATTCTTATTTAAATTCATTCTTGAAATTACGTGCAACTGTTCTTCTGCTCGCGTTAAAGCAACATATAATACATTAATATTATCCAACAATTCTTCTTCCTTTTTTTGCAAATAAACTGATGAAGCTGATTCGCCATAATTCAACACCTCTTGTTTGTTGTCAATTAACACTTTTGGAATAGAAATAGATTCATCTTCATGCTCTACCCATAACTTGTCTTTTGGTGCACTCGAATAACTTTCTTCGGCAAAAGGAAAAATAACCACCGGAAATTCTAATCCTTTTGACTTATGAATGGTCATAATTCGAATGGCGTTATTACCATCGGGAGAAGGAATGCTGAATTTGTGCGATTGTGTATCCCAAAAATATAAAAAGTCAGCTATGCTGTTTTGACTTCTTACACTTCGCTCCAAAACCCTATCCAACAAATCTTGAACATATACATCTAATTGCTCAACAGGAATAAAAGTGCGAATAATGGATTCCACAGTTTCATATAATGGCATTTTTCGCAGTTTTTTCAACGAAAAGGATAACGAAAAATCTAACAACCAATTCTCAAGTTCTTCTTCTTTTTCAAAAGTTAATCCGGAAGCAATAAAATCGTGTGTCGGATATTTATCCTGTGAATGAGTCGCTATAAAATACAGCATATTAGCTTTCGCATCAACATTTGCGGCATTGTTCAAATACCGTAAAAAATGAATGATAAACATCACTTTGGTTGAATTCAACAACATTAACGACTCTGAAGAAACAATCGGAATACTATTTTCCGTTAAATATTTTGCAATTTCAATTCCGGAATCATTCTTTCGGATTAAAACAACCATATCCCGATAGGAAAACCCTTTATCCGTAAGTAGATGAATTGTTTTTAACACCTCTGCTAAATACAAGTCTGATTTTGTTTCTTCTTCCTCCATTCCAGTAGGTCTCGGCAAAAAAGAAAAACGAACAAACCCTCCTTTTTTATGATTTTCTTTTTGAAAGGAATGTTTTTCATACAACTCTTTATAATCGAGATGTAAAAAATAACGGGAAACAAAATGAAAAAATCGATTATTGAAATCTATAATTTGGCTGTAACTTCTCCAATTGGTATCTAAAAAATAAAGGGCTTTATCCGGGTTGTGAAACGGATTTTTGTCTTTGCCTAACGCAATAAATTGTTCCGCTTTTCCACCTCTCCATCGATAAATAGATTGCTTCGGATCGCCAACAATCATCAATGAACCCCGTTCTTGATTTAAATCTTCACTCGACAACGCATTGTCAATCAATGGAATCAGATTTTCCCATTGCATTTGCGAAGTATCCTGAAATTCATCAATAAAAAAATGTTTGTACCGCTCGCCCATTCGTTCGTAAATAAACGGTGCGGGTTGGTTTTGAATTTCCTGATGAATAATCGCATTGAATTCGGCAATCGATAAAATGTTTTGCTCTTCTTGAATTTTATGCAATTGCTGACTCACTTTATTCAATAACGACATAGGGGTAATATTTTTTAAAAATGAGGCATAAAACAACAGATTTTGCTTTTTTTCCAACATGATATAATAGGTCGAAAGCAATTCAGGGGTTATGCTGTCTACAGCTTGTTTTTGAGCGGTGGGAACCGTTTTGGCATATCGATTTTCTTCGCTTAAAGCAGATTCTAAATTGGATTTAGGTTCAAAATCTCCTTGTGCATGTTTGTTGAAATAGTTATATACCGTTCCTCTTGTAAAAGCTTTAGCATCCAAATCATGGTCATGAATCAAACGCATGACATTTTGTGCCAAATCCTTCACTTCTTGTTCAAATTGTTTGCAGGTTTGTTGTAATTTCTTTTTTAAAGCAACAAATTCCTCCAATTCTTTTTCTTTGTAATGCTCAATTTCAGTTCGATTGTTTTCATTGGTCAGCAATTTTGAAATCTCCAAAATATCTCTCGTTACATCCCACGATTTGTCATCATCTGCTTTTTCAATCGTAAAATCAACCAATAATTTGGTCAAGACCTTGTCGTTTCCGGCTTCTGCCACGATAGCATCAACGGCTTCATTCAAAAGATTTTGTGTTTCTAAAGACACTTCAAAAGTAGAAGGCAAATTCAAATCATGTGCAAAAGTTCGAATAACCCGATGTGTGAATTTATCAATGGTGGAAATATCAAATGCCGCATAATTGTGAATAATCGTTCGCAAAATAATTTTTGCCTTCTGAAAAATGCGATCCAACGACAAATCGGTTTCTGAAGCAATAGCATTGGCAACCGTAATCGCTTTTTCAGAAGGCGAATCAGATGCTAAATCAGAAAGGGTGTCAACTATTCTGGTTTTCATTTCACCTACCGCTTTGTTGGTAAAGGTGATGGCTAAAATTGATTTATACGCATCATCTTTGGAAGAAGTAAGAATGATTTTAAGGTATTCTTTAACCAACGTAAATGTTTTAC
>JAFLBT010000033.1 GCA_017302935.1 Flavobacteriales bacterium
AAGTATTTCAATCATTTACAAAAAATGAAAAATCTACCGGCATAGGCTTGTCTATAGTAAAAAGAATTGTAGATAACTATAATGGTGAAATTTGGATTGAAAGCCAGCTAACAGTCGGAACAACTTTTTTCATAAAACTTCCAAAAAATACATTAAAAAAATGAGTTCATACTATTTAAAATCGCTACTAGATTTAAAAGGTACCATTCAATCAATACAAAATCATGCATTTACTCAATCGCTGATGGTTTGCGTTACTGACAAAAGTTGTGATTCTGTTATCACTTTAATTGACGAACTTAACACACTTGATTTACCTTTTTTTGGGGGAATTTTTCCCGAAATTATTTTTGAAAATAAGAGAAAACAGGAAGGGATTTTAATCATTACACTAGATTATAAAGTAGACAATTATCTTGTAAATCTCGATGATGAAGCTAAAATTGGAAATCAAATTGAGCTCATTTGTGATGCTATTGACCAAAACGCAAATACAACTTGGATTTTTGTGGATTGTTTTAGTAGTAATAAAACAATTTTGATTGAGTCTTTATATCAAAATTTAGGCTATACCTTTACTTATGTTGGTGGAGGAGCGGGTTCACTTTCGTTTGAACAAATTCCTGCTGTTTTTAACAATACAGGAATTTATAAAAATGCTGCTGTTTTAGCTTTTGCTACTACCCATTTATCGTTGGGAGTTGCACATGGTTGGAGTCCAATTTCAGATAAACTAAAAGTCACAAAAACCAATGGCAACAGCATTATTTCGTTTGACTGGAAACCTGCGGTAGAAGTGTACACTTCTATTGTTGAAAAACATGCTAAAAGTAAATTTGATGACAAAGGCTTTTTTGAATTAGCCAAATCCTATCCGTTGGGAATGGTAAAAGTTGGTGGCGACATCATCGTTAGAGATCCCATCCTGATTAAAGACAACGAATTGGTTATTGTTGATCGAGTGAATGAAGGGGAGTTTGTTCAAATTCTTAATGGAGATATGAATTCACTACTAGAGGGAGCAAAAAATGCTAAATTCTTGGCCCATGGAAATCAAAACAATAAAAACGTTTTTTGCATCGATTGCATCTCCAGAGTGCTCTACATGAACGATGATTTTCAAGAGGAAATTGATATAATACGAGGAAATCATTCGCTGAATGGCGTTTTAACTATTGGAGAAATAGCGAGTAACAGTCAAACTTTTCTTGAAATATATAACAAAACAACAGTGGTCATTACATGGTAAATTCAGTTGACATTAATAGTATTCTTTTAAGCTTAATTTACAAAATTTCTTCTTTAAAAACGGAAGAAGATTTAATAAATAAAGCAACTCCCGACATCTTAAAAAAATTCAATTGTTTTGCCGGTG
Source organism: Flavobacteriales bacterium (assembly GCA_017302935.1). Lineage (GTDB taxonomy): Bacteria > Bacteroidota > Bacteroidia > Flavobacteriales > Flavobacteriaceae > Flavobacterium. The sequence goes on from JAFLBT010000033.1 coordinate 1,376, forward strand.
TTGTTATTTCTTTTGTGAATTATGAAGAAAAAATAATTATTCCCAAAAACTTCATCAAAAATCCAAAATGGGTCAGTTTAAAACAACAAATTTTAAGAACGTTTCAACAAGAACCATTTGATAAATTAGAAATTATTGAGAATGAAGATAATTTTTATTATGCCTTTAGATTATCAAAATACGGTTTACTAATTCTAGGCAGTTCAAAACGCTTCGATGAGGGTTTGTTTCATGAAATGTATAATTTGGCTGAATATTTTGGTAAAAATCTAACGAATGCAATTTATGAATTAGAACGAGCTGAAAAAGACAAAATCATTGCACAACAAATTCAATTACAAAATTTCTTGATTGAAATTTCTTCAAAATACATCAATGCCGATTTATCCGATTTAAACGGAATGATAAATCAATCACTGAAACAAATGGGAGAATTTGTGGAGGCAGACAGAAGTTATATTTTTGACTATGATTTTGTGAAAAACACCACAAGTAACACCCATGAATGGTGTGCAAAAGGAATTGAACCGGAAATTCATAATTTACAAGATACCCCAATAGAATTCATACCACAATGGCTGGAATTTCATAAAAAAGGAGCCGCTTTTTATGTTGAAGACGTAAAATTGCTTCCGGATGATGGCGAATATGGACTGCGAGCAATTTTAGAACCGCAAGGCATTCAAAGTTTAATTGCCATTCCGATGAAAAAAGCGGATGAATTGATAGGTTTTGTAGGTTTTGATGCTGTAAAAAAGAAACATATATTTTCTGACAGTGAAAAAAATATTCTTTTTGTGTTTTCGAATATGCTGGTTAATGTTATGCAACGAAAGGAAAATGAAGATAGAATTAAAGAACAAGAGGACAAAAAAGAAATTTTACTCCAAAATCTAGAAAAGCAAAATAAAGAATTAAACGATTATGCTCATGCGGTTTCCCATGATTTAAAAGCACCTTTGCGAAACATTAATGCATTAATCAATTGGATAAAAGAAGATAATCAAGATACATTTAATCAATCCACCAATGAATCTTTCGATTTAGTTTTGTTTAATCTAGAAAAAATGGACAATTTAATTAAAGGTATTCTAGATTATTCATTAATTGATAAAATCGAATCCATTAATGCTAAACTTGATTTAAACGAACTTGTTAAAGACTGTTTAAGAAGTATTTATATTCCAACAAATTTTGAAATAATCGTTCCGTCCAATTTTCCAAAAATTTACGGAAATGCTCATCGTTATAAGCAGGTTTTTCAAAACTTAATTCAAAATGCGGTGTTGTATAATCAAAATGTAAGTCCTAAAATCGAGCTTGGATTTACTGAACATGAAAATCAATTTGAGTTTTATGTAAAAGATAATGGAGAAGGTATCAAAGAAGAATATCATGAAAAAATATTCCATTCCTTTATAAAACTTCACAATAACTTTAACTCATCCGGTTTAGGACTTTCAATCGTTAAAAAAATTGTAGATTCGCTTGGAGGAAAAATTTGGGTACAAAGTGAAGAAAATCAAGGAGCAAATTTTTATTTTACCATATTAAAAGACAATGGAACAGCCTAATTTAGAATACATTAATCAGCTAGCCGGCGATAACCAAGAATTCAAATCCAAAATAATTGCAATTTTAAAAAAAGAGTTGCCGGAGGAAATTGAATTGTATAAAAATTACATTAACAACACCAATTATGTTCTTGCCGCAGGAAGTGTACACAAGCTGAAACATAAAATTTCTATTCTTGGTCTTGAAAAAAGTTATTATATTGCAGAAGAATTTGAAGAAAATCTAAAAGAAAATTCTACCCATTTGCAATCTGATTTTGAATCTATTTTAAAACGAATGCAAGATTTTTTAGATACTTTATAAACCGATACAAGACTTATGAATTGCATCATTATTGACGATGAAGAAATGGCAAGAGCTATCATTGCTCAAATGATTTCTAATCACAACGAATTGAAATTGGCACAAGAATTTTCCAATGCCATGCAAGCGATAAAATACTTAAATCAAAATGAAGTTGATTTGATATTTTTAGACATTCATATGCCTGATTTTACAGGTTTTGATTTTATTCAAACGATAAAAAATCCACCTAAAGTTATATTGGTAACTTCCGATAAAAACTTTGCCATCGAAGCTTTTGAATACGAATGTATTGTAGATTATTTGGTCAAGCCAATTACAGAAGAACGTTTTCAAAAAGCCATTCAAAAAGCAAATGCAGCTCAATTTTCATCTTCATCAACAAAAGAATCCAAAATAGTTACTGAAGACAATACCAACGAATTTTATGTAAATATTGACAGAAGATTAATTAAAATTGAATTTAATTCGGTTACAGTGGTTGAAGCCAAAGGTGATTATATTCACATAAAAACCGATGCCAAAAATTACATTGTTCATTCCACTTTAAAAAAAATTGAAGATAAATTACCTAAAGATTTATTTTTAAAAGTACACCGTTCCTTCATTATCAATACCAAAAAAATAATTGACATTGAAGACAATAGTGTTTTAATTGCCAAAGATGTTATTCCTGTTAGCAGAGCAAACAGACCAGAATTGATGAAAAGATTAAATCTACTTTAAATCGGATTAAATTTTATACTCATTCAACAAAACGTTTACCCTTTTTCAATTATTTCCCACATTTTATACGATGATTATTTTACTAATCATCACTTATCTATGTTTAATCTTAGGCAACTTGCCATTCATCGAAAAATGGGTTTAATTCATTGATTTGTTTTTCAATTTTGTACCATTATTTAAAGTCAAAATATCAATAACAAATAAAAAAATAAAAAAATGGCACTTCAAATCACTGAATATGCAGGAATTTTCGAAATAACCGGAAAACTTAATACACAAAATGCAAACGCTTTAAAAAATCATTTTGAAACTCTCATTCAAACTGAAAATCACATTATTATTTCATTAAATCAGGTTAGCGAAATAGATCCATCTAGCTTTGGTATTATTGTTAACCTATACAAAAAAGCACTTGAGAAGAACAAAGTCTTTTATATACTTCCGGAGGAAAATCAAAACGTAATCGACTTATTCAAATCTAAAAATATGGACTACATGCTTCAAAAAAGAAGTGCATAGTTGTAACCATTTGTATTGAATTCAATGCACCAACCATCAAACTAAGTTCAAAAACTAATTTGAAAAGGTTTTTAAAAGATGTTATCAAATTGAAATTGATAACATTTTTTTTGCTCAAAAGATAAATGTTTTATTCTGTAAATACACAATCATAAAGTGTCTCGAAAAATTTTCATCCCACTAAATTTATTTTTCAATTAATCATAGCACTCTTTCCATTCAACTACAGATAAGTTCAATCTAACGAAATATAACGAAAGTCACTTACTGATACAGCTAATTTTGGCCCATAATTACTATAACTCAGATAAAAATAAAGCATAATCAACTATTTTCTATAAAAAATTAAACATTAACTTATGAAACTGATTGAATTCATAAAACTGATTTTAAAACATAAAGTTGCACTTTTTGTAATTCCGTTATTGGCCGGAATTTTAGCAATTTTATTAACCAGTAATCCAAAACACAGCTATTATTCAAAAACCAATCTTTTTACAGGTTTGGCTACCGGGTCTTCAGTAGAAATGGATAAATCATTTAATTACTTTGCTACAAACATTGCTTTTGACAATTTAATTAATATCATCAATTCAAGAGAAACACATGAAGAAGTAGCCATTCGACTGCTGGCCCAACATCTAATGTTAAAAGAACCCGACAACAAGTTTATTTCTGATAAAACTTTTGAACTATTAAAAGAAGATATGCCGAAAGATATCTATAAATATGTTGCAAAATCAAACATACCAGATACTACCGATTTGAGCCTTGAGATAGATGATGTCGTAAATACCCTACCGGAATCTATAAACAAAGCAGATTATGAACAAACCGTATCCAATTTGATGAAATTAATGAAGAAAGACAATACCAATTTTGTGTATTCTTTATTAAATTTTGAACATCCCTATTACTCGCTGGAAGCCATTTCAAAAATTAAAGCGGTTCGTATTTCTAATAGCGATTTAATTGAGCTTAGTTATGAAACAGAAGATCCCGGTGTATGCCAACAAACGCTTGCAATTTTTAATGAAGTATGCATAAAAAAGTACAAAAACTTAAAAGAAAATGGTTCAGATGCCGTGATAAAATATTTCGAATCACAATTACTGCAATCTGAAAATAAATTAAAAACCATTGAAGACCAACTTTTAAAATTCAACCAAGATAATAGTATAATCAATTATTATGAGCAAAGTAAAGCGGTGGCAAATGTAAAGGAAGATATGGATGTTGAATACAATAAAAAGCGAGCAGAATTGGCCGGATATGAAGCTTCCGCAAAAAAATTAGAAAAAAAATTAGAAATACAAGAACTCGTTCAAGACAAAAGTAATAGAGTATTAGAAAATAAAAAACGTTTAGGAGAATTGAACTATGAACTGGCCATATTAGAAACAAAAACAAACGATTCTAAAAAAACAGCGGACATTGAAAAACTAAAAAACCAAGCGGCTAAACTACAAGAAGAAATTAAAACAGGTGTTGCCCAATTGTATTCTTTTCAAAACTCAGTTGAAGGTGTTCCCAGTTCTAAAGTATTACCGGAATGGGTTGATAAAATTGTAGAAGCAGAAAACATCAAAGCCAAACTGGATGTAATGAGTAAACGCAATTTAGAATTTCAACAACAGTATGCAAAATATGCACCGGCCGGAGCAATTCTTAAAAAAATTGAAAGACAAATTAACGTTGCCGAACAAGAATATTTAGAAATTTTACACGGATTAAATTTAGCAAAACTAAAGTTTCAAGATACGCAATTATCCAGTAATCTCAAAGCGGTAGATCCTCCTTATTTTCCATTAAAACCCATTCCGTCTAAACGTAAAATAGTAATCATCGCTATAGTTATTCTAAGTTTCATTTTAGTATTAGCAAGTATCTTAATCATGGAGTTTTTTGATAATACATTAAAAAATATAACGGTAGCAAATGAAAAACTAAAAATTCCTGCATTAGGCATGTTGGCTAAAGTTTTCAAAACAAATGAAACCATTGATTTATTAGGCATTCAAGATCGATTAATGGAACTCATTATGCAAAATCTAAATCATGTTTTAAAAACCCAAAAAGCATCTGGCACCACAAAAATTATCACCATTTTTAGTACACAAAAAGAAGAAGGAAAAACAATAATTGCGAACAATATTGCAAGAAAATTAATCCATGCCGGAAAATCAGTTGTAGTTTTAAATCATTCAACTATTGTAAAACCTAAAATAAATTCAGATAAATCACCAAAACTAAATTTATTATTAGGTTATCAAGATCCTAGAATTGATTACGACCATCCTTTTTTGGATGAACCCAATAATTATTTAGAATCTTCATGCATGGCTACATATGAAGTGAATGGTGCTTTTTTTAATGCCAAAAGCTATAAAGATTTAACGCTTTCAGAACCAAATGTTTCACTAAAAGAACCTGATTATGTAATCATTGAATTGCCAAATATTTTAGATACAAATTATCCGGCAGATTTAATTGTCGCTTCAGACCTGGTTTTATTGGTGTGTAGGTCAAACCGTCTTTGGTCAAAAGCGGATGAAAATTTATTAAATAACATCAAAGAGCTTAGCCCCTCTAAATTACAATACATCATAAATGGTGTCGCGATTGATGAAGTAGAGTCGTTGTTGGGAGAGTTACCAAAGAAACGTTCAATAGCCAGAAGAAAAATTAAAAATTTACTTCGCTTTCAGTTTCATCTAAAAAATCACATCTAGAAAATGTACAAGTTATTTAAAAAAATAATCAAAGAAGATAATTTCTTGTCACTTGCCGGAAATCTATTGATAGCGGTATTGGGTTTAGGTGGTTTTGCTTTATTGACCAGAAGTTTAACTCCAAATGATTTTGCTCAATGGGTAATTTTTATCTCAGGAGGTTCTTTTATTGAAATGTTGCGTTTTGGGATTACGAACAATGCTTTGGTACGATTTTTATCAGGTGCAACAAAAGAGGAAAGTGAAAAATTAATAGGTTCAAACGCTCTTATAAGTGCTTTGACCACTATTGGTTTATCTTTACTAATGGTTTCCATCAACCATATTTTTAAAGAAGCGATACAGAACTCTATTTATTGTCTTTTTTTTACATGGTACCCTTTGTTAGCCCTGGTTAATTTACCATGGAACAATGCCTTAATTGTTTTACAAGCAAAAATGAAATATGGAATTATTCTATGGATTAAAACCTTAAACAGCGGTTCATTTTTTTTAGTTTTATTAGTAAATCTTCTTTTTTTTAACCTGTCTGTTACACAACTGATTTGGATTTTAATTACCATTAATTCTATAACTTCTTTTCTATGTATGATAAGGGGTTGGGATGGATTGTTTTTCATCACAAAAGCATGTAAATCTACTAATAAAACCTTACTCAACTTTGGTAAATACAGCACTTTTACTTTGATTGGTACTAATTTGCTAAGAAATGCAGATTTACTTATTATTAGTATCAGTCCATTAGGAAGTGAAGCCGTAGCGTTATTTAGTATTCCTTTAAAGTTAACAGAACTTCAACAAATTCCATTAAGAAGTTTTGCTGCCACAGCGTTTCCAAAAATGTCAAAAGCTAGTGTAGAGGGGAAAATCGAAGAACTCCAAAATACACTATACACTTATACAGGAGCATTAACGTATTTATTTATAGCCATTTCTATAGTAACCTTCGTATTTGCAGAACCATTCGTAATCCTAATTTCCGGACATCAATACTTAAATACAGATAATACAAATTTTGATATCGTTGCATTGGTTAGAATCTTTTCAATTTATGGTTTAATGTTGCCAATAGACCGTATGACCGGAATTGGTTTAGATAGCATGAATAAACCTCATATCAATGCTCTAAAAGTAATGTTGATGTTAGGCACTAACATTATTGGGGATATAATAGCCCTTTTTGTTTTTGAATCTTTATTGTTGGTAGCTCTATCTACCCTTGTATTTACTGCAGTAGGAATTTTGGTTGGAGCATATTTTGTTAGGCAGGAAATAGAATTTTCTGCAAAAGAAATCTTCAAAAGTGGTACGTCTTTTTACAAAGCAATTTGGAAACAACTTCTGATGATGACAAAAAATGTAAAGTTTATAAAAAATTAGACATGAACATTTTAAAAAATTACAACAATCCATTTGAAATTAATACAGGTTCTAATCAGATAACCCAAACCTCAATATTTACGGTAATTTCATTACTTACTTTACTTGTAACATTATTAGTGGTAAAAACGGAGTTGATTGGTTTTATAGGGATTATTGGGCTTTGTATTGCTGTTGTGGTGCTTTATAAAATTTTTGTTAATCCAAAACTAGGGATTTACTTGCTTATTATTCTAGGTTTTTTTGTAACAGGGTTAGCTCGATATGTTCCTTTAGCATGGGGCTTATTAATTGATGGCATATTAGTAATCATTTATTTAGCTCTTTTTTTTAAAGGATTTGCAATAAAAATTCCTTGGCATTTAGCCAAATCTCCATTAACGCTTGTCGTTTCTATTTGGATGGGATACATATTCTTACAAATAGGTAATCCCGAAGCACAAAGCAAAGAAGCTTGGTTTTATGCCATGCGAGGTGTTGCACTTTATCAGTGGATGTCTATTCCTTTATTGTTTATGTTATTCAATAAGCAAAAAGATTTAGATACTTTTTTTATTCTTTGGGGAATACTTTCTGTTTTAGGAACCCTCAAAGGAATTCAACAGTTTCAATTTGGTGTTGATCCATTTGAAAAAAGATGGTTAGATCAAGGTGGTGCAGAAACACATATTTTGTTCGGAAAATTAAGAGTGTTTTCTTTTTACTCTGATGCCGGTCAATTTGGGGCATCACAAGGACATACGGGTGTTGTTTTTAGTATTTTGGCCTATTTGAAAAAAGGAAATTTTAAGCTTAAAACCTTTTTCATTTTTGTTGCTTTAACCACCTTTTTCGGTATGTTAATCTCCGGAACAAGAGGGGCAATTGCAGTACCCGCTTTGGGAGGAATCATGTTTTTAATCCTTAAAAAGAACATTAAGGTCCTTATTTTAGGTGGTATTTTAGGACTTAGCGTTTATATATTTTTTGCCCATACCACCATAGGTCAAGGCAATGCAGAAATACGAAGAATGCGAACAGCTTTTGATCCTAACGAAGCATCGCTTCAAGTTCGATTAGCAAACCAAAAAAAGTTAAAAGGTTATTTGGCTACAAGACCTATAGGTGGTGGTGTAGGTGCTACCGGAAACTGGGGACAACGTTTTACTCCACATACTTTTTTAGCCAATACAGCAACCGATAGCTGGTACGTAATGATTTGGGCTGATACTGGAGCTGTGGGTTTAACATACTACTTAATCATGTTATTTTTTATTTTAGGAACAGGAGCCTATAATGTCATGTTTAAACTAAAAGATGAATGGCTAAAAGCCCAAATAGCAGCTCTCACTTGTGGTATGGCAGGAATTATGATGGCCTCTTATGGCAATGGCGTTTTTGGTCAAATGCCTACCGGTATCCTTATGTATGTAGGAATGGTGTTTATGTTTATCGCTCCTAAAATTGACGAATCTATTCGCAAATCTTCCATTCAACTACAATAAACTTCTATCCGTCGAAATTTATCAATACCCCTTGTTTTGTAAAGATACTTTTGCACCATAAAATTAATAGTTATGAACTTTAGAAATGTAAACGACTTAAACAATACGATTTTAAAACAACTTCATTTGATTCCTAGAGACATTGATTTAGTTGTTGGAATTCCAAGAAGCGGTATGTTACCGGCTAACTTATTAGCATTATACCTTAACTTACCTTATACAGACATTCATTCTTTTGTAAATGGTTTTATTTATAAATCAGGAGCAAGAAAACAGTTTTTCACTGAAAAAGAATATAAAAAAATTTTAGTAGTAGATGATAGTATTGCATCCGGTTCTGCTCTAAAAGAATGTAAAAAAGACTTAGCTCATTTAGAGTCGAAGTTTGATATTCAATATTGTGTAGTGTATTATACACCAGAAAACAAACATCTTGCTGATTTTGCTTTAGAAGCTGTTCCGACTCCTAGGTATTTTCAGTGGAATATTTTTAATCATACCACTTTAGAAAAAGCATGTTTTGATATTGACGGTGTTCTTTGTGTAGATCCAACGGAAGAACAAAATGACGATGGAGTTTTATACCAATCTTTTTTAAATAATGCTGTACCATTATACATTCCAGGTTGTAAAATAGGCACCATAGTAACTTCACGTTTAGAAAAATATAGACCGGAGACTGAAGCATGGTTAAGCAAAAACGGCATACACTATGATAAATTGGTTATGTTGGATTTACCGAATATGAAAGCAAGACAAAAAGCAAACAATCATGCCGGGCACAAAGCCAATGAATATAAGCATAATAAGTATAATTTATTTGTAGAAAGCGATCTTGGACAAGCTATAGAAATAAACAGAATAACTAAAAAACCTGTTTTTTGTACCCAAAATTTCGAGATGATTTACAATAATGAATCATTATTCTATAATTTGAAAAGCGGTAAAAACCTTCCAATTTTAAAACGTACTGCGTTAAAATTAAGAGACGTTGTTAGAAAAAATCGTTAATATTTATTTCAAAACATCAATCAAAGATACCATATACACCTACTTATAATTAAAAATCATGTTACGTATTGAAACCATATTAAAAGGTATAGAATATGTCTTTTTAGCATATTTTACCTTATCGAGCTTGTATATTTTACTCTATGCCATTGCAGGGCATTTCTATACAAAAAATAGAAGTTTACCAGCAAAGAAACAAGGTAAAATGACTGTTTTTATTCCTTCCTACAAAGAAGATGCGGTAATCGTGGAAGTAGCAAAATCAGCTTTAGAACAAAATTATGAGCAAGAAAATTTTGATATTATTGTTATTGCAGATTCGCTGAAAACATCCACATTGGAACAATTAAAAATGTTGCCAATTATTCTAATTGAGGTTTCATTTGAACAAAGTACCAAAGCCAAAGCACTAAACAAAACTATGGAAGAACTATCAGATTCTTATGATTATGCCATAATCTTAGATGCTGATAATATTATGGAGGTTGATTTTTTAAAGAAAATGAATCAGGCCTTTCAAAAAGGATATCGAGTGATACAAGGTCATAGAAAATCAAAAAATCAAAACACTTCCTTTGCCATTTTAGATGCTGCCAGCGAGGAAATAAATAACCATATATTCAGAAAAGGACACAGAACATTAGGGTTGTCTTCAGGACTTATTGGCTCAGGAATGGGATTTGAATATGCCCTTTTTAAAAATTTAATGAAATCCGTTCATGCCATTGGCGGCTTTGATAAAGAATTAGAATTTAAGCTTGCCAAAGATAAAATTGCAATAGAATACCTTCAAGATGCTGTAGTATTTGATGAAAAAATTCAAAAGGCATCTGATTTTTCTAATCAACGAAGACGATGGCTTTCTACGCAATTTGTTTACCTAAAAAAATATTTTTTAAAAGGTTTTGAAGAATTACTATTTCATGGAAATGTAACTTTTTTTGATAAAGTTTTGCAAATGATTATTCCACCAAGAATTTTACTTTTAGGAGCATCATTTTTAATTGCTTTTATTCATATTTTACTTATTTTTTGGTTTCAAATTCCATTGGAAGGAACTAGTCTAGGCTGGGTTATAAATTTAATAATCGCAGTATTAGCATTCTTTTTTGCTCTTCCAAAATCGTTTTACAATTCAGAAACATTAAAAGCTTTGTTTACACTGCCAACAGCATTTTTTAGAATGGCTCTTTTGCTCTTTAAACTTAAAGGAGCTAATAAAAAATTTATTCATACTCCACACGGTGAAATTAAAATTCAAAATCCATGAAAATAGGTATCGAAGCACAACGCATCTTCCGACCTAATAAACATGGTATGGACAGAGTAGTACTTGAATTAATAAAAAAGCTTCAAGAACTAGACAAAGTAAATGAATACTTCATTTTTGTAAAACCCGGTCAAGATAACTTAGTAATTCAGGAAACATCAAATTTTAAAATTATTGAAATTACAGGAGCATTTTATCCTTGGTGGGAACAAGTGAAACTACAAAAAACAGCCAAGTTTTATAAATGCGATATCTTACATTGCACCAGTAACACAGCTCCGTATTTAAAAAAATTACCATTAATAACCACGCTTCACGATATTATTTTTAGTGAGGAAAAGGTGTTAAAAGTACTAACAAGCAATGCGTCTCTTTATCAAAAATTCGGAAATCTATACAGAAGAATCATTGTGAGCAAAGTAGTTAAAAACAGCAATACACTCTTAACGGTTTCCAATTTTGAAAAAAATAATATTAGCCACTATTTTCAGCTAAAAGATAAAAACATTCAAACTGTTTATAATGGTGTGAGTGAAAATTTCACAACCAATTTTAACCCTGAACAACTAGAGGAAGTAATCCAAAAGTATAAGCTTCCAAAAGAATACATTTTTCATATTGCCAATAGCGATCCTAGAAAAAATACTAAAAGAGTGTTAGTAGCTTTTAATGAGTTTACACAAAAAACAAACAGGTCTCACAAGCTAGTTTTACTTGGATACAAAGAAAATGATTTGAGAGTCATGCTTCAAGAAATAGATGCAACTCATCTTTTAGAACACATTTCTTTACTAGGTTATATTCCGGATAATGACTTACCAGCAATATATTATTTGTCAAAACTGTTTTTATTTCCTTCACTAAGAGAAGGATTTGGTATTCCGGTTATAGAAGCAATGGCATGTGGCGTTCCTGTAATTACCTCAAATGCTTCTTCAATGCCCGAAGTTGCCGGTAATGCAGCCCATCTTATACATCCTGAAAATGTGGAAGAATTATACAATGCCATGATAAAAATTACATCGGATGCAAAGTATAAAAACCAATTAATCGAAAAAGGATTGTTACAAAGCAAAAAATTTTCATGGCAAAATACCGCCAAACAGGTTTTAGAACAGTATAAAAAATTGCACAAAGAAATTAACTTATAAGGTCATGATAAAAGGACAAGATATAATCATCATTGGTATCCAACCTTGGGATATAGAAATAGGAAGTAATTGCAAAAATATTGCAGTAGAATTTGCTAAGGAAAACAGGGTTTTATATGTAAATCCACCTTTGGATAGTATCACAAAAATTAAACAAAAAAAGCAAAAAAGAATTCAAAAAAGAATACAAATTGCAAAGGGTAATTCTCCGGATATTGAAGAAATAAGTCATAATTTATGGACATTTTATCCAAAAACAACCATTGATTCTATTAATTGGATTTCTATTCCTAATGTTTTTAATTTTTTCAATAAACGAAATACTAAATTATTTGTAACCGATATACAATCTGCCATTGTAAGACTAGGTTTTTCAAATTATATTCTGTTCAATGATAGTTCGATGTTTTTAGGATTACATATAAAAGAAATGTTACAACCAAAAGTATATGCATATTACATGCGTGACTATTTAGTAAAAGTGCCTTACTGGCAAAAACACGGAGAGCGAATAGAACCACAAGTAGTAAAAAAAGCAAATGTGGTAGTTACCAATTCAGATTTTTTTGCAGAGCTGTGTTATCCATTTAATACTCAAAGTTGCATGGTAGGTCAAGGTTGTGATGTGTCTCTTTTTAATGAAGCTAATCAAGAAATAAAAATTCCCGATGAATTAAAAAAAATACCCAATCCTATTGTTGGATATATAGGTTCATTAACATCACTACGACTAGATATTGCTTTACTTGAATCAATTGCTGAAAAGAAAAAAAACTGGAGTATTGTTTTAGTTGGTCCGGAAGATGAAGATTTCAAAAAATCGAATTTGCATCAATTACCTAATGTTTTTTTTCTTGGAAGTAAAAAGGAATCTCAATTGCCAAACTACTTAAAAGGTTTTGATGTGGCTATCAATCCTCAGTTAGAAAATCATCTTACCATTGGGAATTATCCAAGAAAAATTGATGAGTATTTAGCAATGGGAAAACCCGTAGTGGCTACAAAAACAAAAGCAATGGAAATGTTTCAAAATTATGTTTACCAATGTAGCTCTTATGAAGAATATAGTAACATGATAGAAACAGCTTTATCCGAAAACTCAAGTCAACTAGAACAAGAAAGAATAGCCTTTGCCAACAGCCATACTTGGGAAAATAACGTCATGAAAATTTATAACGCTATTTTAAAAGCTACAAAAAATAATGTAAAATGGGACTAAAAGAAAAGATAAAATCAAACAGTAAATTAAAAAAAGTTGTGCATCAAGCCATACTTATTTCTAATCAAACCCGACCAAGATTGTGGGTAAAGTGGTTTGTAAATCCATTTTTTCATAAAAAAGGAAAAGGTGCCTGTATCAGAAGAAGAACACGTTTAGATGTTGTGCCTTGGAACCAATTTGAACTAGGTGCTTTTTCTACCATTGAAGATTTTTCTGCTATTAATAATGGTGTGGGCTCCGTAATCATTGGTGAAAGAACAAAAATTGGATTGAGCAATACTATCATTGGACCCGTGACCATAGGAAATGATATACGTTTGGCACAAAACATCACCCTGTCGGGTTTAAACCATAATTACGAAGATATAAACATTCCTATTCACAAACAAGGAGTTTCTACTGCACCTATACGAATAGAAGATAACACATGGATAGGTGCAAATGTAGTGGTTCTTGCAGGTGTAACTGTGGGTAAACATTCTATAGTGGCTGCCGGCAGTGTGGTTACTAAAAATATTCCACCTTATTCTTTAGCCGTTGGAAATCCGGCAAGAATCATTAAACAATACAACTTTGAAACCAATACTTGGGAAAAATATAAAAATTAAACGAATGGAAACATTAAAATTACTTTTTTGGATATTAGTATCAATTATAATTTACACTTATATAGGCTATGCCGTTTTACTCTATCTTATAATTAGAACCAGAAGATTTTTAAAAATAGGTGTAACAAATCAAATAGATGATTCATATGAACCGGAGGTAACCTTATTCATTACAGCCTATAATGAAAAAGATTATGTTGCAGCAAAAATGAAAAACTCATTAGAGCTTGATTATCCTAAAGATAAATTAAAAATTGTTTGGGTTACTGATGGTTCAAATGATGGCTCACCCGAATTATTGAAAACATATGCTGATACAACCGTACATCATTTAGAGAAAAGAAACGGAAAAATTGGAGCCATGAACAGGGGAATGAAGTTTGTTAAAACACCAATTGTAATTTTTAGTGATGCTAACACTATGTTAGGTAAAGAATCTATCAGACGCATTGTAAAATTATTTGGTAATGAAAAAGTAGGTTGCGTTTCCGGAGAAAAACGAATTTTTAATAACAAAAGTGAAACGGCTTCTGTAGCGGGTGAAGGTCTTTACTGGAAATATGAATCAAAATTAAAAAAGTGGGACGCAGAATTACATTCCGTTGTTGGTGCTGCTGGAGAATTATTTGCCATCAGAACTCATTTGTATAAGCACGTTGAAAAAGACACATTATTAGATGATTTCATTATTTCGCTAAGAGTTGCACAAGAAGGATACACTATTCAATATGATCCGGAGGCTTTTGCTATCGAAAAAGCTTCGGCTAATGTAAAAGAAGAATTAAAACGTAAAATAAGAATTTCTGCCGGAGGCATTCAATCCGTAGTTCGATTAAGGTCACTCATTAATGTTTTTAAATTTGGTACGCTTTCATTTCAATACATCTCTCATCGAGTATTGCGATGGACTTTGACACCTTTGAGTATATTGCTATTGATTCCTTTATCCTTTTATTTGGTTTACAACCTAGGATTCTTGAATTTTACTATTTATGCGGTATTATTTTGGTTACAAATTATATTTTACATTTTAGCTTTACTAGGATGGTTTTTGGAAAACAGAGCTACTAGAATCAAGGTGCTATTTATTCCTTATTATTTTTTCATAATGAATCTTTCTGTGGTTTTAGGGTTTATCCGTTACATGAGAAATAATCAATCTGTGAATTGGGAACGTGCCTTAAGAGCTAATTAACTATTTAAAATGTTTTGTGAAGTTTATATAAAAAGTATAAAATGAAGGTAGGAATAATAATTGTATGCTATAACAATGAGTTGGATATTGATATAAAAGAATGTACAAAACACCTAAAAGAAATAAAGGATGTAGTGTTTTGTTTTGTAAATAATAACAGTCAAGACAATACCTATGATGCATTGAAAGAAATCAATGCGGCATGTAAAAATGTATCTGTTATAAATATCAGTAAGAAAAAGTCAGATACCGCAGCCGTGAGAGCAGGAGCAAGATTTATGACCAATCAGTTTAACTTAAAACATTTAGGTTTTGTTCCCTCCAATAAAATAATTAAGTACGGTAGTTTAAGTGTATTAATTAAAGAAATTCGAAATAATCAATTTGATATATCCAGTATCAATCCTTATAAAGTAAATGATAAAGGTGTGAAATTAACCTTTTTTCAAAGTCTTTTTCCAATATTGGAACATCTGGAAAAGCAATTAGTGAATAACTAGTGGTTTGATTTTATTTACTCCTTTTTTCAGATTCCGTTGTATTCCAAAACAAATGTTGATTTACTTTCCAGTACCATTTTAATTAAAACGAGGAATTACTTAAGCTACATATATAGCATTTCACTTTATTTTTAAAGCAATTTTATTGATTTTAATTTCCCTTTATCAATAAAAATATTTCATTCAACTACAGTAAAATCCCACCCATCGAAATTTAATGATGTAGGGCTTTCTATCAGCGTAAGTTTGCATCGTAATAAAAGAGAAATTGTATACAAATTACTGAATACTATTTATTAAAATAAAAATTAAAAAAATGAAAATAACAATTGTAGGCAGCGGTTACGTCGGTCTTGTAACAGGAGCTTGTTTCTCAGAAGTTGGCATTGATGTGCAATGTGTAGATGTGAATCAAACAAAAATTGAAAATTTAAAAAAAGGAATTATTCCAATTTATGAACCTGGTTTAGAGGATATGATTATCCGAAATATGGAAAAAGGAAGATTACAATTTACGACCGATCTTTCTAAAGCCATAAAAGGTTCTGATATTGTTTTCATTTCTGTAGGAACTCCACCAGATGAAGATGGTAGTGCAGATTTAAAATATGTGTTACAGGTTGCAAGAGATTGCGGAAAGTACATGACGGACTACACCTTAGTAGTAACAAAAAGTACGGTTCCCGTAGGCACTTCAAAAAAAGTAAAAAAAGCAATTGAAGAAGAATTACAAAAAAGAAATGTGGCAATAGCTTTTGACGTTGCTTCCAATCCTGAGTTTTTAAAAGAAGGAGCTGCCATTGATGATTTTTTAAAACCCGATAGAATTGTTGCGGGAACAGAAAGTGCTAGAGCAGAAGAATTACTTCGTAACCTATATAAGCCATTTACGCTAAACGGTCATCCTATCATTTTTATGGATATCGTATCTGCCGAAATGACTAAATATGCAGCAAATGCCATGTTAGCTACAAAAATTAGCTTCATGAATGATATTGCAAACTTAAGCGAAATCGTAGGTGCTGATATCAACCATGTGAGAAAAGGAATTGGTTCTGATGAAAGAATTGGAAATAAATTTATTTATCCCGGTATTGGATACGGAGGTTCTTGTTTCCCAAAAGATGTTCAAGCATTAATTAAAACGGCCAAAGAAAACAATTATGAATTAAAAGTTTTACAAGCTGTTGAAGAAGTTAACCAACATCAAAAAAGTGTTTTGTTTCATAAAATTATGAATTATTTTGATGGTGATGTAATGGGTAAAAATATTGCTATTTGGGGTCTTTCTTTTAAACCGCAAACAGATGATATGCGTGAAGCTCCTTCTTTAGAAATCATAAAAAAACTTATTGATGCCGGAGCAAAAGTACATGCATATGACCCTGTAGCAATAACTGAAGCGAAACATCATTTTGGCGATACGATTGCTTACTATAATGATCAATATGAAACATTAATAGATGCCGATTGTTTAGCAATTTTAACTGAATGGCCTGAATTTAAAATTCCAAACTTTAACATCATTCAGAAATTACTAAAAACGCCTGTTGTATTTGATGGAAGAAATATTTATGATGCTGTAGAAATGAAAAAAAATGGTTTTGATTATTTCTGTATAGGAGTTAAAACAGCTGGTCAATTACTTAATCACAAAGCAGCATTAGCTTATTAATATTTTTAAACATTAAAAATGGAACGAAAGAAAATTCTTGTCACTGGAGGTGCCGGATTTGTGGGTTCACACTTATGTGAAAGACTATTGAAAGAGGGAAACGAAGTGTATTGCTTAGATAATTTCTTCACAGGACAAAAGCAAAACATCATTCACTTGTTAAACAATCCTTATTTTGAGTTAATCCGTCACGATGTAATCAATCCTTTTCATATTGAAGTTGATGAAATTTATAATTTGGCTTGTCCTGCCTCCCCTATTCATTATCAATACAACCCCATCAAGACTATCAAAACCTCAGTAATGGGTGCTATTAATATGTTAGGATTAGCAAAAAGAGTGAATGCAAAAATCTTACAAGCTTCTACCAGCGAAGTATATGGAAATCCATTCGTTCATCCTCAAGTAGAATCGTATTGGGGAAATGTAAATCCAATTGGTGAACGCTCTTGTTATGATGAAGGAAAAAGAACTGCCGAAACGTTATTTATGGATTACCATAAACAAAATAATGTGAAGTCAAAAATTGTTAGAATTTTTAATACTTATGGACCTAATATGCATCCTAATGACGGTAGAGTAGTTTCCAATTTTATTGTACAAGCATTAAAAAATCAAGACATTACGGTTTATGGAGAAGGCCAACAAACAAGAAGTTTTCAATATGTTGATGATTTGGTAGACGGAATGATAAAAACGATGAATACTGATGATTCTTTTATCGGCCCAATAAATATTGGAAATCCACATGAATTTACCATTTTGGAACTTGCAGAAAAGGTAATCAAGTTAACCGATTCAAAATCTAAGATAATATACAAGCCTTTGCCTTCCGATGATCCATTAATGCGAAAACCAGATATTTCTCTTGCCAAAAAAGAACTCAATTGGTCTCCAAAAGTAAATTTAGATGAAGGTTTAGAAAAAACAATTTCATATTTTAAAACCATTATTTAAAGCTATAAAACCTTTGTTTACTATACTTTTTTTAAGTTCCAACACCTATTGTTTCAAGCGGCCCAAAATTTTCACCTACGTTAAAAATCTTGAAATAGCTTAAAGCAGTATTTGTAAAACAATAAATTACAACTGCTAACAAAATAAAATTACTGAAATGAAAAAAATGATACTCGTAGTTGATGATGAACAAACTACTTGCTTATTATTAGAAAATTTTTTGTCAAAAGACTTTGATGTTGTGACAAAAAGCTCTGGTGTTGAAGCATTAGCATGGCTCAATAACCATTTGCCAGACTTAATCATTACTGATATTCAAATGCCTGGAATGTCTGGTTATGAATTACTAAAAGAAGTTCGATTAATAGGATTTCATATGCACACACCGGTAGTAATGTTATCTGCCAACAAAGAAAGTAAAGAAAGAATTAAGTGTTATCAATTGGGAGCACAAGATTATTTAACAAAACCCTTTAACCCGGAAGAGTTGTTAGAAATTACCAAAAAAAATCTGTTCCCAATCCATTATGCTAACGTTTGGTAGTTCATTTTTTAACTCCTAAAAAAATACAAACATATTATGGACATTTTATATATTGGAAATTCAATTTCAAGTTATGAGCAAATTGCAAAAGAAAAAAATATAGCATTTTGGTCTGCAAAAAATAGTTTAGAAGCGTTACAAGTACTAAAAAACCAAAACGTTGATGTAATTATTGCTGATTTTAATTTACCCGGAAACTCTGGATTGTATTTTTTTGAAATCTTACATAAAACCCCTTTATATTCAGAAATTCCATTTATTTTAGTGAACGAAGAATACAACAAAAAACTATTCAAAGAGGCATTTTCAAAAGGAATTAGTGACTTTTTTGTTTCAACATCTTCAACTGCTAGTCATATTGTAGCAAGAGCAGAATCATTATACAAACTAAAACAGTTCAAAACACAGCAGCAAAACGATTTAGATGCGGGAAAAAAATTTAAAATGCCCAGATCAAAAAGAATTTTTGATATCGTTTTTGCTTCTTCAGTATTATTGGTCATTGCTCCTATTATGCTCTTCATTATGTTAGCTATCCGTCTTGAATCAAAAGGAAAAGTATATTACATTTCAAAACGTGTAGGCAGAAAAACCTTTGATTTTTATAAGCTAAGATCCATGCGTTCAGGTTCAGACGAACTTATAAAAAAACTTGCGGTAGAAAACAATCAGTATAACAAACAAAATGCTGTTCAAACTATTGATTTCAATAAACCATGTGTAAAGTGTAGTACCATGCCAAAAGACGAGAGTTGCTCTCCAATATTGCACATAGACGGAAATAGAATCTGTGATTATTGGTATAATCATCAAAAAAATACCATAGAAAAAAACAACGCCACTTTTATAAAAATTGTAAATGACCCAAGAATTACAAAAATTGGAAAGTTTATCAGAAACACCAGTATCGATGAATTACCACAATTAATTAATGTTTTAAAAGGTGATATGTCTATTGTGGGAAATCGTCCATTACCCGTTTACGAAGCAGAATTACTGACAAAAGACGCCATTTCAAAAAGATTTTTAGCTCCAGCGGGAATTACCGGATTATGGCAAGTAGAATTAAGAGGAAGAGCAGGAAAAATGTCTGAAGAAGAACGTATAGAATTAGATAATAAATACGCAGATTATTTTATCGGAAACAACTATTCGTTTTGGTATGATATGAAATTGATTTTGAGAACTTTTCCCGGATTAATTCAAAAAAGTACCGTTTAAATTTCTACCAATCCCAAGTTTACAAAAATATATTAACAACAGTATACCCTTATATTAAAGAAAATGAAAAATAGTATTAAAACCTTACTAGCACTTCATGCAATATCAATTTTACCTTTGGTATCACTTGCACAAACTGCAAATGAATTGGAAATCAAAGAAGAAACATCAAAATTTGTTTTGCCAAGCTTAGAAGTCTTTATAGATTCAGCATTAGTAAAAAATGGAATGTTAGAATATAGAACTTTAGAAATAGAAGCAAAAGAATATAATCTAACGAGCAAACGTCAAAATTGGACCAGAAATCTTGGAATTCAAGCCAATTCAGGATTTGGAACATTTAATAATATTTCTACAACAAGCGGAGAAAATGACATAGTAAATCTAGCTAGTAACACACAACAATTTAATTATAATGTTGGTGTTTATCTAAAGATACCCGTTTTTGACATTATCAATCGAAAAACTCAAATTAAGCAAGCTAAAACTGAGTTGGAACAAGCAAAAAGTTT
>JAFLBT010000034.1 GCA_017302935.1 Flavobacteriales bacterium
TCAAATGGTTTTTGAGGAAAATATTCCGGATGTCGGGTTTCAACACTATTATAAATTCCAACCACAATAACGTTTTGTATTTTACCTTCTTTTATTAGTTTTGAAATGGTTTCATCTACTCCCCATTCTTGTCTATTCCAAGTTTGATTCGCATCAAAAAGCATTTGACCATCATGCATGTATAAAACCGAAAATTTTTTCTTGGGAGAATAATTTTCAGGTAACCAAACCGCAATTTCTCTAGGTTTTACATATTTGGATGGAAAGTCTTTGTATAATTCTAATTTTCCATCAGATACTTCAAAAACTTGAGCATTGCTATGAAGGAAATTGATTAGCAATACAAAAAGAATATACTTTTTCATGATTAACGTTTTAAACTAAAATGACCTTTTGCACTTCTTCCGTCTTCAAATTGAATGGAATACCAATAATCATCAGATGGTAATGGTCTGCCGTTATAAGTTCCATCCCAACCATTACCTAGTGGACTGATTTGTTTGATTAATTTTCCATAACGGTCAAAAATATAAATAATTGATTTTCCGTTAGATCTTTCGTTTGCACCTTTAATATTCCAAGAGTCGTTGAAACCATCACCGTTTGGCGTGAAAAATTTTGGTACACCTAAAACGGCTATTTCTTGACTAACCGTTTCGCAGCCCAATAAATCTTTTACATAAACTGTGTAAAGTCCGGCAATAACATTAAAGAATTGATTAGAAGTTTGGAATAAACCATTTTCTGAATCTAAACTATAAACATAATTTCCTGATCCGGATACAAAAATCGTAACGGTATTGTTATTTGATAAATCTACAATCACAATATCATCAATTGTTGCCGGTTGTGAATATACAATTTCAATTGTTCTAGTTTGTGTACAACCAAAAATGTTTGTAACGATAACTCGGTAAATACCATTTTGTTGAACGATTAATGTACTGTTGTTTTCGCCAACAATTTCTATTTCATCTTTGAACCATTTGTAACTAAAATCTGATGTGTTTCCAACAAGTAATCCGGCAATAATGGTGATTGGATCAGTGTTTTCACACACTATTATTTTTTCGTTTTCTTCCAGTTGTGGTAATGGATTTACTGTAAAAACAATATTTCGCTCTGCAAAACAAGTCGTATTCAAAGGATTGGTTACAACTGCTTTTATGGTTTGCGATGTTGTGAAGAAATTGGATGGAAATGGACTTGGTAAACTGGCACCATTTTGATCAAAATAGGTCACGACCATCCCGGTTTGACCGTTTAAAAGAGTTGACTCTAATGATGAAGTATCAAATTGAAATTTTCCATCTTCTATTCCGTCAATATCACAAGTGACAAAATCTGCTACTGCAAACGCTCTTGGCAAAACATCAACTTTAAAGGTTAATGTGGTTTCATCAAAACACGGACCATTAGGGTCGTTTGTAGTTATATTTGTTACTCGAATGGTAATCGTTTTGCTTCCGGATAAATATGGATTTGGCAACGGACTTGGTAACGGATTATTGTTTTGATCAAAAAAGCTAACTATAATATTTGATGGAGATTGACCATTCAAAACTGTAGTTTCAATTGTACTTGTATCAAATGGGAAAAGTCCATCATAGTCATCATCACAAGTTATAAAATCAGCAATTGGATGAGCTGTTGGTAAATCTTCAACAGTTAATTCTACAAAAGGACCAATTCCATAACAGGCATTATCAACTGTACTTTCCACACGTACCCAAATTTGTTGAAATCCGGGGAAACCAATATTCTGATATGCAGCCGGATTCACCGCTAATGAATTTCCATTCGAATCCGTCTCTGCTAATGCATCTGCTTGTGTACGATAGTAAGCAATTGTATAAGTATTTGTTGTGGGTAATAATGCTAAAATATCAGTAGTTACACTGCTAAAATCAAATTGAGATACACCATCTCTATCATTTTCAATGTCATTAAAGTATTGATCACATTTAGAAAATTTTCTGATGAAAGAGGAAGGAATTTGAGTTGCTGAAACAAAAACATTGATTTGTCCTACTTCAAAACAACCATCAGCATTTTCAACTCTCACCCAAACGGTTGTATTTCCGGTTAAATAAGCCACAGGATTCGTAATTTGAAAAGCCGGATTATTATTTTGTGCGGCTAAAGCCGAAGTGAAATAAGTAAAGGTCTCATTTTGTGAATTTGCAGAAATTTCACTGTTTTTTTGAATTAAACTGACAAAGGAAATTCCATCATTTGTGTCATCATCATCACATTGAACAATCGTAACGGGAGAATTTAAAACCGGTAAAGGGTAAACGGTTAGGATAGACGCATCGGAATATAATCCGCAACTATTCCCATTTCTGTTGATGAATACACGGTATTGATAATTATTCATGCTAGTAGTAGCACCCGTAATTTGTAAATTTATGGTAGTTACTCCACTGTAAATAGCTGAATTAGTCAAGTTATTCCATGTGGTTCCGTTATTGGTGCTAACCTGCCATTGATAACTATCAGAAGGTGTTGCCGTAAATTGAAAGCTTGCGTTTTGGGTGTTACAAGTCACTTGATTTGTTGGTTGTGTACTAATGCTTATGGGTGCTGCAATAATGTAATTTGGATTAGGAACAGTATAACCATTTGCACTATTTGTAACCACTCCGTTTGCATTGGTTACAGGTGTTGTGTTTCCTAAAAAGCCATCATTATTAGTATCAGAAAATCCAGCTTCAATAACATCAAAACACAAATCACCGTCGCTATCTAACGAGATATAATTGGCAATTCCGTCATTGTTTGTATCGGTAACCGTATAATTTAAAATACCATTTTCAGGAGTCGTTTCTAAATTATCGGCCAAACCATTATCCCCAAACAGAACTCCGTCAATTCTTCCATCATTATTGGAATCTGTTGCTGTTAAACCGGCTTCTCTCCAATCATAAATTCCATCGTTATCACTATCTAAATCTAGATAATCAGGAACACTATCACCATCCGTATCAATTGGAATTAAGCCATTTCCATAAGCATCGCTCAATCCATCTTTATTTACATCAACTGCTGTGTAAGCAATAAAATTTTGACCTTGAGCTTCGATAATATCCGTAATACCGTCATTATCTGAATCAAAATCTTTTTGGTCGGGAATTCCATCACCATCCGAATCTTTCGGAACACAAGTGGCTTTAAGCTTGAAGGAAGCTTTAGAAGTATTATCAGTTAGATTGATATGCCTGATTGAAATAAAATTGGTTAAGTGAGTAGAAAAAGAAAAAGTTCCTGAACCGGCAGCAAGCGAAGTTGCACTGTTTAATCGGAAGCGAATCTGAAAGGAGGAGAATTCGGTTACTCCATTTTCATAAATGCCATCATAATTGGTATCCACTAACAATTGATCTGTAGGATTCAATAATGTGATGGTTTTATCAGTGTCTCCTTGAATAATAAATTCACCTGATGAGGATAATAAATCAGCAGTATTAGCAGTATCTACATACTCTAATTTTATAGAAACCGGTTGAGTAAATTGCATTTCATATTGAACTGATTTTCCAATTCCATTTGCAGGATTGGTGATAAATGTTCCATCAGTGCTTCCCGTAAAAGGAGTAGGAGGGGGAGTTCCACTTCCAATGATGGAAATCAAACCATTATATCCGTTTGAATAAGTCGCAACCGAAAAATTTCCATTGGCTGCATTGGAAAGATCAATCGGTACATCTCCAAATGATTCCGTGCAATTCGTTATTCCGTCATTGTCTAAATCGATATCAATATTATCAAAAACGTTATCATTGTCAGTGTCAATAGCACAATCGCTTACTGGTATTTCATCTGAAATAAGTGTAATATTACAAGTGGTTACCGTTGCTGATAAATAATAGAAACCCGGTACAGTAGGTGTGTAATTCGGTGAATTTGCTCCAACAATTGGATCACCATTGAAATACCATTGATAGGTGTCAAAAGGAGAAAGAGAATTAATTGAAAGGTTTACATTTGGGATACAATTCGAACTCGTTAAATCCAATCGGTTAAAAGAAATTTCGGGTTTAAATGTAAATCCGGAATAGTAACCTCCATACGTTGCATTGTCATTCGAACCGAAGTAAGAAATATATAATTGTTTATCTGCAAAAACAGAAATGTTTCCTGTAATTCCAGTTAGTTTATAGGTAACATAATTTGCATTACCGGGAATGGTAAAAGGGCCTTGAGCATTTACAGTTCCGGGTAATCCGGCAAGTGTATAGTTGGTTCCATTTAAAATAAAGTCGAGTGTTGCTCCGGTTTCTGTGACGATATTAAGTCCGCTATTTGTAGTATAAACACTATTTCCAATCAAATGAAGTAACGGAATATTATCAATAATTTTTGGAGTTTGACAACTTAACGGTGGAACAAAATACATTTCTTGATTGGCTTGTGTACTACCACCAACTCCTTGATAAGCAAATACATTTTTAGAAGTGTTTACATATAAATTTCCGTCTGTACTGTATAAAGAACCATCAATAGCTACATATTGACCGGCATTTAAAGTGTAATTTGGAGCTCCGGTATTTCCGTTTAAAAAAACTTGAGTGTTATTTTCATGGGCTACAATCAAGGCTCTTTCTGTGACATTTTCACCAAAGCCTCTCACAAAAATATATTCATTTCCAACGCGTTCAGCTGAAACAATTTGGTCAAAACCAAGATCGATATTGTTGTCATTTGTGCCATTTGTTCCGCCAAATGATCCACAGTTCACGGTGATAGGCTTATCAGAAGAAACAAGTGCTCCAATTAATCCATCTCTGTTTCCATCCGTTGGTCCGGTAGTGGCCAATACAAAACTTTGTCCTCTGTTTAAAGTAACATTAGGTGGAGTATTTCCGGCTCCGGCATTGTTTATCAATGAAACTCCGGGCTTAATGTCGCTAAAAGAAACAGTGGTATTATTTTCAGTAGCTAATACAGAAATAAAGGTATAATGATTGGTGTTTATCGCTGAAATTCCTGTATTTACAAAAGCACCAATTCTGAATTGTGTGCCCAAAGCAGCTAGACCTTTGGATACTAATCCACCAGCTTGAAAGTTCTGTGGCGTAGCGGTTAATCGAACTGCGGCATAAATTTGATCTTCTGCTTCAATAATAAAACCTTTGTTGTTTTGTACGGTATTCACATTGGCATTACTCACCATTAGTTGGGTATTGGTGCCAAATCCAACATTAAAAACGTAGGGACTATTACGAGAAACAGTTCCGTTTACAGTACCGCCACCTAAATTATAAATCGTAAAATTAATTGGAGTTAAACTTGGAGAGGATATATAGATGAACTGACTTTGGGCAGGTTGACCGTCAGCTCCTCCAAGAGGTGGTATATAGTGTGTTTTACTAAATTGAGCAAAACAGTTAACACTCAAGAATAGGATTATTAATAAAATTTTTTTCATTTTCTTTTTCAAAGGCTAACAAAGATAGTAATTTATCTTTTCAAAGCGAAGTGACCTTTGATGATTCTTCCGTCAGAAAGTGTTAAAATAAACCAATAATCAGATGAAGGCATATTAACATTATTAAAATTTCCATCCCAACCTTTTATAGATGGATTAAATTGGACGATTAATTTTCCATAACGGTCAAAAATAGCAATACTAGACTTGGTGTCTGCGAGTTTTTCTATTTTCCAAATATCATGAATACCATCTCCGTTTGGCGTAAAGAATTTTGGATAATCCAACACTATTATTTTTTGGGTTCTTATTCCACAACCATTTAAATCTTTAACGATAACCCAATATTCTCCGGCAGGAACCGATTGAAAAATAGGTGAGTTTTGAAAGTAACTTCCATCTAAAGAATAGACATAATCTCCAAAACCTAAAACATTGATGGTCAACGAATTTTGATTACCGGAAAAATCATTAATGATAATTGAATCTATAGTTGGAGGCCCGGATAAAAGAATCGTAAATTTTTTTGAAACTGTGCAGCCTTCACTATTCGATACAGTAATAGTATAGGTTCCCGCCTCATCAATAAAAATAGTAGGAGTCGTTTCACCAGTATCCCATAGATAAGAAGAAAAATTGGGAAGCACTCCAATTGAAATCGTTTCACCTTCACACAAATAAATTGTTTCATCTTCTAAACCAATTGGCGTAAAAATTTTGATTTCTAAAACCAGTGGAAAAATACCTAAACAAGTTGTGCCATTTGCAACTCTAACATAAATTGTTTGTTCAAAAGGTGTTGTATTGGTAAAAGAATTTAAGAATGCATTTTGTTGCAATTGAGCATCGGTTGAAGAAGCGTAATACGTTAATTGACTCCCATTTGGAAATAAAGACGATATATTTGGTGTTACAACTGATGATAAACTAAAAGTGGTAATTCCGTCAGGACTATCATCATTATCACAAATAATTGAACTTGGTAATACTAATGTACTGTTTGAAGTAGATAATGTTACAGTAGAAATACTAAAACAACCATAAATATTTTGTAAACGAACATAAAGCAATTGGTTTACACTCGTATTTAAAAAGGGAGTTGTTGTAGAAATAGTATTTATATTCAATTCTGCATCACTTTGACTAAAGAAAAATCTTGGAGTTTGAACATTCGTATTTGAACCAATTATTGCACTATATGCATCTGTTAGATTGAAATAGGCAATACCGTCATTATTGTCATCACATTGCGTTAGCGTAACCGAATTAGGTGTTGGATTTGAAACATATTCAATGGTAATTTCTCCGGTAGAAAAACAACTCGCATTAAATTGAACTTCTACTTTGTAAAAACCAAATTGGGTAACCGTGTAAGTTGGGCCAGTTTCTCCAATTAAAAGTTGATTATTTCTATACCATCGATAAGCTATAGCATTTGGAGTTGTGGCGTCTAAAACCAACGTTTCGTTTTCGCAAAGCGGAGAATTATTTGAAATAAGTCTATCCGGCCCTAAATCGGTTTCTACTGTAAAACTTCCACCACCCAAAAAAATAGCAGAATCATATAGATTATTTCCCTGGTCAGCAATTACTAATTTAATATGGTATAATTGGCCGGGAATAACATTGCTTTCTGCTTTTAGAATTTTGGTTTGACCATTAAAATTAGTAGGATGCGCAATACCGTTAAAGGCATCAAAATATTGTTCATTTGCAGGCGGGCAAATGGTTCCGGAACCTCTTACAGTTGGAACTTTTACCGGAGTACTAGTTCCCGGAACAACCGCTAAATTAATATATTGCGAAGAGGATACTTCTCTTAATAAAAATGCAAATCCGTCTGAATAACTACATTGATTAGAATTTGGGTTGGATAAATATTGCTCTGATGAAAAGATATATTCAAAACTAATTTTATTGGCAAATGGTAAAAAATCGAACTCAATTACGGTAGCATTTATCGTATTAGATTCGTTGATAGCTTGTTGTAAGTCATTATCACCGGGCCAATTGGTTGGACCTTCACTTAATAATGAATTATTGGGTCCAATCGCAGAAATTGCTCTTCCGGTTGAAATAATTACACCATCTTGAAAAGGAAATGAACTGCCATTAGCCGTAAAATAACCATAACTATTACCTGAACTGAAACTCCATCCGGAAACACTTACATTTGAAACATTTGCACAAGGACTGTTAACCAATACATTCTCAATAAGCTCAGTTGCGGTAAAAGAATTATCGTCAACTTGAATGTATTGAGCGTTTATAGTGTTGAAAAACAGCAGCGAAAAAATAAAAAAAGTAATGTTTTTGGCAAACTTCATAGCGTTTGCAAAGATACTACAAATCTCTTTTCTGTAGAATTTTATAGGACATTAACATAAAAATAACAGTCCAAGCAATGACAATTACTAATGAATACCAATGCACGCTGTAATCCTTTAAACTCGCTTCTCCACCAATAGTTGTTTCAATGTTTTTTATCACATTTAAACGTGTGATGGGTTCTTTGATTAGATTAGACATCGATTCCAATGGTAAAAATTGTGTGATATATTGATAATTATCAGAATCTTTAAATACTTTCCAACGAAGTGTACCAATGATGATTCCTTCAATAATGTTCCAAATGAATAAAAAGCCTAATGCAAATGCAGAGCGTTTAACTAAAATGCCTAAAAACAAACAGAAAGAGAAAAAGGCAGAGAGTTTTACGAAATACGCTAATAAATATTCCAAATCAGAAAAAATGATTCCAACTTCATTGTAGGCAGAAAAGCTTAATCCAAGGAGTAAACTCATGATGAAAACAAAAACGGTAGAAATTCCGGCAAACGTAAATACAATCAAAAATTTAGATTGAATAAATTCTTTTTTGCTTAAACCGTCTATTAGATTTTGTTTTAAAGTGCCATACGAATATTCATTGGCCATCATAGAAACGATAACAATGGCTAAAAAAAGTTTAAGAATTGCGGCTACATAGGTAGTAAAATGCCAAATATAAGGGAAGTTAAAAATACCTTGATCCGCAATTCGCAATTCAAAGTTTCCAATCTTAAATTCGATTGATGCAATAAGAGCGATAAAGGTTAAGATGATAAAATAGGCCAAGGTCAAAATTCTACTGGCTCTATTTTTCCATATTTTTTGAAATTCTATTTGAAGAAGTCTTTTCATGAAGGTATTTGGTAATGGGTGATTGGTAATGGGTAAAAGGTGAAAGGATTTATTTATTGTTGGTCAATTGTAAAAATTGTTCTTCCAAACTATATTTTCTTTTAACCAGATGATTGAGGTAAATCCCTTTTTGAACCAAATATTTATTTAATTCATGTGCTTCCAACGCTTGTTTTAGATACACAAATAATCTGTTTTCCTCCTCTATAATGGTGTCAATTGCCGGATGCATTTCAAGTGCTGTTTTCAATTCATACATATTATCCGATTGAAGCTCAAAAAAACCTTCATTGGCAATGATTCCATCTACTGTTCCGGAGTAGAGTATTTCTCCTTTTCGCAAAACGAGTACATGACTACATACTTTTTCTACTTCATCTAATAAATGTGAAGCCAATAAAATAGTTGTTCCATGCGAAGCAATGGTTTTAATAATATCGCGTATCTGTCTGATTCCTTGTGGGTCTAAACCATTGGTTGGTTCGTCTAAAATTAAAATTTCCGGATCGTTTAAAAGGGCAGAAGCGATTGCTAACCGTTGCTTCATCCCTAAAGAAAAGGTTCGGAACTTACTGTCTTTTCGTTCTGAAAGGCCAACAATTTCGAGTTTTTCTTCCACTTTAGAAAAAGGAGCACCTTTAATTCTGCACACCAATTCCAGATTTTCCTTGGCGGTCATGTACGGATAAAAATTCGGTCGTTCAATGATGGCTCCAACTTTTTTGAGAGCTTCATGGGTTTCCATCGTTCCGCCAAACCAACGGTAATCCCCGGAAGTTTTATTCACAACGTTAAGTACGATGCCTAAAGTGGTCGATTTTCCACTGCCATTCGGACCCAAAATGCCATATACGTTTCCTTTTTTGATTTCAAAAGAAACATCTTTTACAGCGTGAACCGCTCCAAAACGTTTGTTTAATTTTTCTAAAGTTAAAATGGTTTCCAAAATGAATCTGATTGATTTATTCAAGTAGGACGAATAATCAACCAAATTGTTACGACAAACGTTAAAAAAAGAAGAAACTTATTCTATTTGAAGTTGTTTTTTACTGAAAATAAAATGTAAAGTAGTATTGATTTCTTTGCGTTCAGCAGTCAATTCAGTCAGACTTCCGTAAATATCCTCGGTCATTTGTTTTCCGCAACAGCGGCATTGGTATTCATGAAAATGATTGGTGATTTTTTTGGTGATTCTGAATTTGTGTCCAATCAGGTTACAAATAACCGAAAGACCCAAAGCAGTTTGGGGAGAAGTGTAGGTTTTCATAATGTGGTATTTTTTGTGGCAACATAAACGTAATGAATTTTATATATTTTACAAAAAATAATCGATATACTACTGAAAATTAAAGCTTTATCATGAATAAGATTACAATAAAAAATCCTTCTACAACGTATGAAGAAGGATTTAAATTTAAATTTTTGTACCCAATTACAATTTCTGTTCTTTATTAAAGTAAACCAAGTAATAATACATTTGTTTTTCTTCGTCCCAGCCTTTTTCAACAAATTTTTCGGCACTTTCCGGGTTGATAAAATCCAATTTTATTTGAATATTGGTATCTAAATTGATGACGTTTTTAATCTTCTTACGAGCATCGGTTACCGCCGCATTGGCAATTGGGAAATTCGTCACATCTTCAATGCTGTATTTTTCACCACGATCCACTTTATAGTTTTTAAATTCCGGAATCAAATCCGGATTGTCCATTACTTCATTCAAGAAATTGGTTTCTTCAAATTCGTCATTCTTTGCAAAATAATTAACCGAACGGTTCATAAACATCACTTCCTGCTTTTTGTCCTCCGCCGGAAAAACAACATCTTTGGCAAAATCCTGACAGAATTTCAAGTATTTTTTGGTGATAAAATTTTCATCTTGAAAAGCATCAACACTCAAGAAATGCTCCAACCAATATCTAGCGTCATATCGGTTGCTGTCAACGGTTAAGATTTTGTATCCTTCCTCTTTTTTATAGTTGAAAATCAAACATCCTTTATCTAGTTTGTTCAAGTTGATACCCTGTTGCAACAACATTTCCAGGTTACTTCCTTTTTCTTCAAATTGCAAAAAGTCGGCTTGCACTTCACTTTTAAACACGCCAATAGCATCCACTTGATTGTTATCAATCGTCAAATGCGTGAAGTAAGCTACATACACTTCACCGTTTTTAATGTGCGGATGATTGGATTGCTCAAACAAATGTTTCGTAATTTTTTTGGAAACCTCATGAATGGTAGATGGATTGTTAAATACTTCTGAAGCCAATTTATACATGTCGTGGTATTCTAAATCGACTTCATGGGCAAATTGATAGTAGTTTTCTTCCTTCTCCCGAAAAGGTTTTAAGAAAAACTCTTTCAACAACGGTGTAATTTCGTCGTTGGTTTGATATGGTTGTTCCGATAAAAAGATGGCTTCATTACGGCTTTTGTTTCCAACTCGGTGGATGGAAAGGGATTCGATGTGGGCGTTGAATAAATTTATCATATTTGGGTTATAATTGTTTAAAAGTTTAAGATTGTTTAAAGTTGTTTAATTCTGTTTAGGTTTTGATAAACTTCGTGCCTTTAAAATCGGTATTATTTAGATATACAATAAAATTATGAATTTTTACATTGAGTTTTTCGTATTCGGCTACAAGAATGTTGAGTTTTTCTTCATCAATATAGTCATTGTCAAAAACACGATACAATTGAGAACGTGTTTCCCCAGAGGAGCCTTTTGCAACAGCTAAAAATTGTTTAAATTCTCCATTTCCACTTCTTTCAAATCCTTCAGCAATGTTATCCATAACTGAACCAGCAGAGTCTTTAATTTGATCTTTTAATTTGAAATCAAGTTTCAAATCTGTCTTTTTTGATAATAATATTATTTCTTTTGATAATCTTCTAGCTTCTTTCCAAATCTCTAAATCTTCGAATCTTTTAACAGTAGCCATAACAATATTAAACCATTAAACTTTTAAACAATTTTAAACTTTTTTAATTCCAATTCTCCTCAAACCCATAATCCTCAAACGAATCATCTCCATCAAACATATCCAAATCATCCTCGTCTAAGTCATCATCAAATTCACTAAACAAGTTATCATCGTCTGCCTCAAAATTGATGTTGTTCTCACCGATTGGCATGAGTCCGTGAGAGAATAATAATTCAGGATAGGTAACTCCGGCTTGTTTTTCTTCAATGGCGGCTAACTCAACTAAAAACGTCCACATGTTTAAGAAATCATACACATAGATAATTTTGGTTTGCTTTTCATACAACAAATCTTCAATCGAAAAATCGCTCATGATTCGCATTTCGCCCGGAACATCACCCGTGTCAAAAAGCGGAATTTCATCTTCTTGATTCCAATTATCATCACAAGTATAGAAAGAAGCCACCTCATTTCCGTCAAAACCAAAGGCATTCACCAAAGCATTGTGTAAATCTTCCAAAGAATCTGAACTTTCAATGGCTATATCTCTAAAAATATCCTCTTCATTATCAAGGATAACACGTAATTTATAGATCATTTTATGTACTTTTTTAGGGAGACAAAAGTAGTGAATATTTGTTGGAATTAAATTGAAGTTTTCATTTTGTTGAAAAGATTTGAGTGTAACATTTATTACAAACTATTTCCAAAATAAAACTTATTTTTGACATTTAAAATTGTATGAAAGGAATCATTATTACAGTAATTGGTGTGATTGTAGGACTAATTGCCGGTTATTTATATTACCAACAAATAGGTTGTGTTAGTGGAACATGTTCCATCACCTCCAAACCATTAAACAGCACGTTATACGGAGGTTTAATGGGTGGTTTATTGTTTAATTTGTTTGTAACTTCGCCTAAGAAAAAGGAAAAAAATGAAAAAGAGTAGCAAAGATTACATTTTTGTTGTTATCCAATTTCTTCTTTTTGGAGCCTATGCGTTTGATTTTTTTCAATCCTTAGAAATTCCAAAATTCCTGGCAACATTCGGAATGGTGATTGCTATTATCGGTTGTATGATTGCACTATTAACCGTTTTTGAATTAAAATCCAATCTTACCGTTTTCCCAACGCCAACCGAAAAAGCAGTTCTTTTAACACAAGGATTTTTCCGCTTTAGTCGACATCCTATTTATACCGGAATATTGATGTTTGCTTTTGGATATGCACTTTACAACTATTCATTGTATAAATTGTTTATTAGTGGTTTGTTGTTGATTTGTTTTTACCTAAAATCAATTTATGAAGAAGAACAACTTTCGCAAAAATTCAAAGATTACAAATCCTACCAAGATAAAGTAGGACGATTTTTTCCGAAAATAAAATAACCATTAGTTTTTTGCATGAATTTATTTATTACAACGTATAATTCAAATTCAAACTCCATCGATAATTGGCTTCCACATTTCCTCCGGTTAGATTTTGTTGAATAGGAATCATATAATTAGCTCCAAAAGAGAGGTTCTTTTTTCCAATTTCAATTCCCAATTTTCCCAAAAAAATATCACCGGCTGTCCCTCTCACTTTTTGACCTCGTTGATAGTTCTCATCATATAATTCACCGGCTATTCCAAGCTGAGGAGCATACGAAAAATGATTTTTTTCCACTATATAAAATAACGTTGAAGCATAGTTAAATTGGTTTCCAAAACGGTAGGATTTGTCGTTTTCGGTTTTAATGACATAGTTTACCATGTTGTTTAATCCCCAATTTTTTCTTCTGATGATGTATTCGGTTGCCAGGAGATAATCCCAACTGCCTGTCCCGACTTGATAACTTGGGTTAACGCTACCGTTATTTGTCTCATCGAATTTTCCGGTTGGCATTTTCACTCCACCACCGAGTTGTAAAGTATGTTTGAAAATCAAACTATCAGTTTTGGTTTGTACAATTTGATACATTCCCAAAAGGGTAATATCACCAATTCCACTAATGTTTTGTCTACCATTATTACTTTCTCTGTTGTGAAAGTGATAGGGCAATAAAACGGTAGCTTGCACATTTTTAATGATTGGAATTCTACCCCAAATTTGAATTGTATTGAAATTTTCATTGTACCATGGCGAATTGCTGTATAAACCATCTGTACTTTTATAGGATTGATTAAAATAGCGAATTCCAATAAAGTTGGATGTTAACATCGAAGCGAATCCCATGCTTCCGCCACTGGCTGAACATCCACAAGCATCGCAATCTTCTTCTTCTTCAAAAATACCGACTCTATTCGAAAAATCATATTTTTTGAAATAAGATAAACTATCTTTTTCAGTTGCATGAATAGAAAAAGACAATAACAGTAAAAGGTGTAATAGATTCTTTTTCATGTTTAAAATTCAGCAAATTTAGGATTGGAAATAAATTCGTGGTCGGTGAGGGTTTTTAAAAAGGCAATGATTTTTACTTTTTCATCTGAGGTTAATGGAATGCCGAGACTACCATTATTATTCAGAATGGGATCTAAATTTTCAGTTGATGTTACACCATTGGCATAATGATTCAGTACAGCCTCCAAAGTATAAAAACGACCGTCATGCATATAAGGAGCAGTTAACTCAATATTACGTAAACTAGGAACTTTGAATTGGTATTTATGCAAAGGATTTTCTGTAACCCTGTAACGTCCGAAATCATTAATTTGAGGATTGATGGGTAAACCATTGTTACGAAAAGTGTTATCCGTAAAAATGTCTGTCGCATGACAACTTGCACATTTTTGATTAAAAATCGCATACCCTTCTAACTCAGTTTGGGATAGCGTTCCTCCAGTTTCATTTCTTCTGTATTTATCAAAACGAGAATTTGAAGAGGTTAACATTGTCATAAATTGAGCCAATGCTTTTAACATATTTTCCGGATTGATTTCTCCGTTAGTAAAGGCTTGTTTATACAATTTTTTATACTGTGGATCATTTTTCATCATGTTCATAATGTTTACGATGTTTCCATTCATTTCCACTTCATTAGAAATGGGCGACATCGATAAAAGTTCAATATGGTCTGATGCACCATCCCAAAAGAATTGTGTTTGAAAAGCCATATTTTGAATAGGTGGAGCGTTTCGCGTACCCACTCCTTCTCCTACACCATGACTAAAAGTGTGACCATGATGGGTAAAGGCATCTTCTTGAATGTGGCAAAAACCACACGAAACAACTCCATCAGAAGCAAGTCTTCCGTCATAAAAAATTTTTTTACCCAATTCAAATCCTTTTTCAGTCAAAGGATTGTTTGTCATATCATAAACCGATGGTGGAAAATTGGAAGGAACTTGAAAGTCTATTGGAATATTTTGATAAGCTGCGTCGTCATCAGTTTGACAACTAAATAAACTTGTAAAGACAAGTAAAGAGAATATTTTTCTCATAATAAAAGGATTTTAGCCCTAGTTATAAAACTATGTAAGTTTTTAAAAGAAATAAGATGAAGTCCTTTTGGCTTGCAATTCCATCACTGCAAGCCCGGACTTTTTATAATAATTCGAGGTTAATCGTTGTGAACGTGGTGCACTTCAAACATGGTAGGAACATTATTAGCCATAATGTTTTGAACTTTTACTCCTCCCATTACATCAAGACCTTCTTCAAAATTGATTTTGGTCGTACCGTCAATCACTTTTTTCAAATCAGCCATGATGTGAACTTGCGGTGTAACATTTGTTCTTACCAAAGCTTTTTCTGGCATAGTTAAAGTAACTTCTGCATAATTGTAAACATCACCTGTTTTACCGGTGTGCACTCTGTAAACAGCATCAGTGTGAGAAGTTGTTGTAGTGGTTCCTTCAAATTTGATGAATTTGTATCCGGCAGCCCATGACCATGTCATTCCTAAACCTTGAGCGGTTGTCCACATGTCTCCTTGACCGTCAGCACCAGCATTGAATTGTTCTTGATCTACTCCAATGCCAAATTTTACTGAGGTATAATTTGCAGCCGGAATATTAGGTAATGTTACAATTGTACTTGCCGCATCTGCCTCATTTACAAAAAAGTAACTTTCTGATTTTGGTACAGTATAAGTTGTACCATCTTCTTTTGTTAAAACAATGTTGCTCACGATATAAATGGCATTATTGGGTTTTACTTTTTCGCCATTAGAATTGGTATATTCTGTTCCGAAAATTAAATCTGCATCTCCATAAACGTTATCAAATTCAAGTTTTAAGCTACCTTCTCCGGAAATAGTTTCATTGTTATCATCATTGGAACAAGAAGTTAAAGCAATAGTAGTCATGATGGCTAATGCCAAATTTTTTAATTGAAATTTCATTTTTTAATGTGTTAATTGTTGTAAAAGTTGAATGTAAAATTGAGTTCAATGAAAAATATCCTGAACAATTAAATAAAACTGAAATAGCAATTACACAGTTGGTGGATGAAACGTAGAAAAAGTAGTAGTGTTTTGGTAAAGATTGGAATAAAAAGAATTAATCTTTTTTTCTTCTCTATAGGTGAAAAGTTGAAAATCAACAGGAAATTTTTCTAAAAATAATACTTCAATTGGCTGTTTGTTTGCTTCTTTTTTATCTGTTGATAAAGGTTTGTCGCTATCATTTGCTTTGGCCAATTCCTTCATTAAATGACATTTTCCGTTACAAGCCAATTCAGGTTTTTCTTTGTTTTCACATAATTCTTTTACAATAAAATCATAATTCACTATATATTCAAAAACAGGAATAATAGGTTTTACAAAAAGAAAAAGTGCCAATATGAAATACAGATTTTTCACACTGCAAAAGTATAGGTATAAAATCTACTTTCAAAAGAAATTATTCACAAATTTAAAAGTAGAGTAAATTTATCTTGGTAACAAATGTTACTGCACACCTCTTTTCATCGTTCTACTTTTGCCTTGTAATTAAGAAGTAAATCGAATGAAAACTATTAAAAATACAATTGCAATTGGGATATTTATCTGTTCATCAGTACTTTTCAGTCAAGATACGTTGCAAATTTCCAAATCAGATTTAGCCTTAAAATTATCGGAGCAAAATCTTCAATTGAAAATTTCCAAACAAAATGTTGAGTCGGCTCGTTCAGATTATCGCCAATCCAATGCTCTTTTTTTGCCGAATATTTCGGCATCGCATACAGCCATTACTACAACCAATCCTTTAATGGCATTTGGTTCAAAATTGAATCAAGAAATCTTAACGCAAGCCGATTTTAATCCGGCTTTATTGAATGATCCTTCACAAGTGCAAAATTATGCCACTCGAATTGAAGTGCTTCAACCCATTTTAAATGTAGATGGTTTATTTGAAAGAAAAGCAGCCAAATCTAAAATGGAAGCCTATCAATTGCAAACCGAACGCACCAAAGAATATTTAGAATTGGAGGTAAACAAAGCTTTCATGCAATTGCAACTGGCTTATAAAGCGGTTGAGGTTTTAGAAAAAGCGAATTCTACTGCACAAGCTAATCTGAATTTGGTCAACAATTATTTCAAACAAGGCATGCTTCAAAAAACCGATGTATTGGATGTGCAAGTTCGGGTTAATGAAATTACCAATCAACTTTCATATGCCAAAAGTAATGTGCGAAACGCATCCGATTATTTAGCTTTTTTATTGAACGAAGATACAAAAGGCGGCATTTATAAACCGGTTGAAAATTTAGAAAATGAAATCAATCCTTCTTTGGAAATCGCTCAATTGTCTTCTTCGAGAAAAGATTTTCTAGCGATGGAAAAATCAACCGAAGCCTATAAAAATATGATGAAATCAGGTAAAATGAGTTTTCTGCCACGCTTGAATGCTTTTGGAATCTATGAATTATATGATACCGAAATCTTTCAGTTTGGTGCAAATGGTTACACTGTGGGAGCTCAATTGTCATGGAATCTTTTTGACGGATACAAATCCATCGGAAAATTCGAAAAATCAAAAGTTGAATTCCAAAAAGCAGAAACTGAAGCTGAACAATACAAAAAGCAAAGTCAGCTGGAATTGAATAAAACCAATCGCCAATTAACCGATGCACAAAACAAAGTGGCTCTTTCCAAATTGGCTTTTGAACAAACCCAAGAAAGTTTCAGAATCCGTCAAAATCGTTTTGCTCAAGGATTAGAAAAAACGTCTGATTTATTGATGACGGAAACACAAACGGCTCAGAAGGAATTGGAATATTTACAAGCGGTTTTTGAATACAACTTCACCAAAATGTATTTGGAATTTTTAACGAAATAATCATAATAGGAACACAGATTTAAGAAATTTTCAAAATTTTTATAATTTTTTCAATCTGTGTTCAAGAAAAAAAAATATTAAAAATTAAATTCAACCTTATGAAAATCAAAATAACCTCTCTACTTATTTTTTCAGCAGCTCTTTTATTTTCCTGCGGAAGCGATAGAAAAGAAACCAAAGTATTACCTCCAATTGCTGTAAAAGTAAATGGAATAGTAGAAAATTCAACCAGTCCATTTGTAACGGCAAGCGGTAAAATTGAAGCCGAAAACAGTGCCAATGTCAGCACTCGAATGATGGGTTACGTAACCAAAGTTCATGTAAAAGTAGGTCAAAAAGTTAGTGCCGGACAATTGTTAGTTAGCA
Organism: Flavobacteriales bacterium; assembly: GCA_017302935.1. GTDB lineage: Bacteria > Bacteroidota > Bacteroidia > Flavobacteriales > Flavobacteriaceae > Flavobacterium. The sequence goes on from JAFLBT010000034.1 coordinate 18,152, forward strand.
TCAATAACACCGATTTACAAGCCAAAAAAGCACAAGTAGATGCTGCGATTCTTCAAGCTACTGCCGGGTTCAACAATGCCAAAAAAGATTACGATCGTTTTGTAGCATTGTTCAATCAACAAAGTGCTTCGCAAAAAGAATTAGATGACATGACCGCTCGTTTTGAAATGGCAAAAGCCGGTTTAGAAGGGGCCAAACAAATGCGAAATGAAGTCATGGCTCAATTTAATTACGCCAACATTACAGCTCCGTTTAGTGGAGTTGTGACTAATACGTTTATCAAAGAAGGCGACATGGCCAATCCGGGAATGCCGTTAGTGAGTGTGGAAGGTTCCGGGAAATTACAAGTGACCGCTATGGTTTCTGAAAGTGATATTTCTAAAATCAAACAAGGTATGGCTGTTTCGGTTATCCTAAAATCATTAAATAAAAAAGTGTCCGGAAAAGTGTCGGAAGTGAGTTTATCAGCTAAAAATACAGGCGGACAATATTTAGTGAAAGTCAATTTAGATGAAATGGATAAAACTATCCTTTCCGGAATGTTTGTCAACGTGCAATTTCCAATTGAAAAAACATCAGTTGCAATTGAAGGTTCAGAACAAGTGATAGTCCCAACTTCGGCATTGGTAAAACAAGGTCAGCTTACCGGAATTTATACCGTTGGAAGTGGAAATGTTGCCATTTTAAGATGGTTACGCATCGGAAAAAATTACGGTGATAAAGTAGAAGTTCTTTCAGGCTTATCTTCTAAAGAACCATATATCGTTTCAGCAGAAGGGAAATTGTTCAACGGAGCTAAAGTTCAAATTAATTAGCCAATTGGTCAATTAGCCGATTAGTCAATTGACATATTGACACATTGTCAAATTAACACATTAAAATTATGCAAGAAGGTATATCAGGAAAAATTGCCAATTTCTTTATCAATTCAAAACTAACCATTCTATTGATGGTGGCGTTGATGATTATTGGTACGTATAGTTCGTTCTTAATTCCACGAGAAGAAGAACCACAAATTAATGTCCCCATGGCGGATGTAATGGTGATGTATCCGGGAGCCAGTCCGTCTGAAATTGAAAGCAGAGTGGTGAAACCGTTAGAAAAAGTAATCGGTAACATCAAAGGGGTAGAACATATTCACAGCATGGCGATGAATGGGTACTCCATGATGGTGGTGCAATTTTACGTAGGGGAAAACAGTGAGGATTCGTATGTGAAATTATATGATGAATTGATGAAACACCGCGACATGTTCCCGGAAGGGGTAATGCAACCGGTTGTTAAAACCCGCTCAATTGATGATGTTCCGATGTTGGGATTAACCTTGTGGAGTGAAAAATACGATGATTTTGAAATCCGTCAACTGGCAGAAGAAGTGACTTCCGAAATTGAAAAAGTGAAAGATGTGGCCATTACCAGAGAAATTGGTGGACGAACCCGCGAATTGAAAGTGGTTTTAGACAAAGATAAAATGGCGGAAAATGGAGTGGATGCTTTAAGTATCATGCAAATGATTCAAGCCAACAACGGGAGTTCACAATCGGGTGCGTTTGTGCAAAATGATACAGAATATTTGGTCACCACCGGAAAATTTTTATCCACTTCAGAAGATGTTGAAAATTTAGTAGTTGGCGTTAACAACAATTTACCGGTCTATTTAAAACAAGTGGCGTCTATTCAAGATGGACCGCAAACACCCAAAAACTATGTTTCATTTGGATATGGAAAAGCCAATGAAAAATATACAAAATACAATTCAGAGTACCCCGCTGTAACCATTTCAATTGCCAAAGTAAAAGGGGCTGATGCGATGAAAATTGCCGAAAAAATCTTGGATAAAGTAGAAGTCTTAAAGAAAACACTTATTCCGGATGACGTACATGTAGAAGTAACCCGAAATTACGGCGAAACGGCATCACACAAAGTAGGTGAGTTATTGTTGCACTTAGGTGTTGCCATCATTGCGGTTACGGTTTTGGTTATGTTAGCTATGGGCTGGAGAGGTGGTTTGGTTGTTTTCTTCTCTGTGCCGTTAACGTTTGCCTTGACCTTATTTAGCTATTATTTGTTGGGCTATACGTTAAATCGAATCACGCTTTTTGCTTTGGTTTTTGTGGTGGGAATTGTGGTTGACGACAGTATCATTATCGCCGAAAACATGCACCGGCATTTCAAAATGAAGCGATTACCCTTCAAGCAAGCTGCGATTTATGCGATAAATGAAGTAGGAAATCCAACCATTTTGGCCACATTCACGGTTATTGCGGCAATTCTTCCGATGGCTTTCGTTTCCGGAATGATGGGACCCTACATGAGTCCGATGCCAATTGGAGCTTCTATTGCGATGCTGTTATCTTTATTTGTAGCATTAACCGTTACACCTTATTTGGGCTATCATTTATTGCATGAAAAAGATGAACAAGAGCAAAAAGAAGAACAAGGTTTAGAAACATCATGGATTTATAAAATTTACAAAAAAGTAGAACAACCGTTATTGGATAATTCTAAAAAACGTAATGCAATGTTTTTAGTAACAATTGTATTATTAGTAGGTTCTGTAGTCATGTTTTTTACCAAATCGGTGGCGGTAAAAATGTTGCCGTTTGACAATAAAAATGAATTCCAAGTGGTGATTGATATGCCGGAGGGAACCACTTTAGAACGCACTGCAGCGGTTACCAAAGAAATTGCTCAATACTTGTCAACCGTTCCCGAAGTGGTAGATTATCAAAATTATATTGGAGCTTCTGCACCGATAACCTTTAACGGATTGGTTCGTCATTATGATATGCGTGGCGGTAGCAACATGGCTGATATTCAAGTGAATTTGTTGCACAAAGAAGACCGTGATTTACAAAGTCATGATTTGGCGAAATTAGTTCGTCCTGAAGTGCAAAAAATTGCTAAAAAGTATGGAGCCAATGTAAAAATTGTCGAAGTTCCACCCGGACCACCGGTGCTTTCCACGTTGGTGGCAGAGGTTTACGGACCCGATTATCAGGAACAAATTAAAGTAGCCAATCAAGTGAAATCCATCTTGGAAAATACTTCCGATGTGGTGGATACTGATTGGATGGTAGAAGCTCCTCAAGTAGAATACAAATTGGAAATTGACCGAGAAAAAGCCATGTTAAACGGAATTGCTCCGCAACAAGTGGTTGGGAATTTGACGTATTTATTGCGTGAAATGCCGGTTTCTCATTTGTATGACGAACGGTCAAACAATCCGGTTGGCATTACTTTATCTTTAAACGATGCAGCTAAAACTTCCATCGAAGACCTTCAAAATGTAAAAATTAAAGGAAGTCGAGGCAATGTGGTTCCAGTGAGTGATTTGGTTAAAGTAACTACCGATACCTTACAAAATACGATTTACCGTAAAGATCAAAAGCGAGTGGTGTACGTTTTAGCTGATATGGCGG
>JAFLBT010000035.1 GCA_017302935.1 Flavobacteriales bacterium
AATCCTTTTAAAAATTGGTTAATATGAAACTAAAATCACTACTTATTGGTTCTATACTCATTTTGCTTTTGTCCTGTCAACATAATTCTGTTTACAACAAAATGGACATAGAATTTGATCAAAACAAATGGTATAAAAACAGCCCTAAAAATCATCTTTTTTCTATTGAACAAGAGGGAAAATATGATGTTTTCATTCATTTTAAACATGTGTATGATTTTCAATTTGATTCTATCCCTTTGATCATTAAGAGCAAAAATCCTGATGGAAAAATGGATGTTATCACTTTCTATTTGAGTGTTAAAAATGAAAAAGAAAAAGATAGAGGTGATTGCGTAGGCGATATTTGTGATTTAAAAGAAATTCTATTTGCTTCAAAGGAAATGAAAAGCGGTAATCATGAAGTTTCAATCGAACATCAATTTAAACACGATTATTTACCAAACGTTTTAGGTATTGGTCTTTCAGTTGAAAAAAGGCAATAAATCAATCTTTTTGAGTCGAAATAGTATCTTTAATTTCTTCCACTAGTTCTATCGTTACCTTCATTGAACCATATCCATGATGACGGGCAATATCACGAAAGGCTCTTTTGGTTAAATCAATATGTCTTCCTTTTGTAAAAGGTCCTCTGTCGTTAATTTTGACAATGGTTGATTTTCCATTGGCTTCATTTGTTACCCGCACTTTTGTGCCAAATGGAAGTGTGCGATGTGCAGCAGTATATTTTTGATTGTCAAATCGTTCACCGCTTGCCGTTCTTCTACCATTGAACTTATCAGCATAATAAGAGGCATGAGCCCCTTTTTTCAGCAATGTGAATTTAAAATTTCCTTCTTGTTGAATACTATCAATCAGAATAGAATCTTTTTTTAAGGTATCATTTACAGTCATAAATGAAAAAAAAGATCCATTAAAAGATTTATTTTTTATAGAAAAACCGCTCAATAATGCTAAAAAAAGAATACCTAAAATTCCAACTATCCATTTATGTTTCATGAGCTTATTATTTTTATGGTGATTCAATTATCAAAATATATTCCAAAATGAAAAAACCACGCAATGCGTGGTTGTTTTTACTTTAACTCAGCCAAGAAACCCAAGGAATTCGGCTCATCAGTAAAATGAATCCCAAAGAATAAAAGATTAAAATCTTTTTAAACTTATCGTCCATGTGTGCTTTTTTGTGTTGTGACCATCCAATTGTGATTAAAACAATTGCAATAATATTGACTAAAGGATGCTCAAGTGATGTTAAACGCAATGTTTCGTTTTTCATCTCTCCTAACACTTTTAAACCCATTGGCGAAACAAAATAAAGTAATAACCCTAAAACCAATTGAATGTGTGTAAAAATCAATCCAAATAGTGAAATTCTTAAATCTTTTGCTTCATAATCTCTGTTTGCTCCATAACCCATTAAGGCATTTATGATTCCCGCAAACAAAACTAGCATGGCCAACCAAGCCCACCAAGAGTGCAATTTTAAAAGTAATTCGTACATTTTTATTTTAAATTATTGAAAGACAAATATAAACAAAAATTGTAATTTTTAACATTATTGATGTAGATTCCTATTAATTATAACAAAAATTAAATTTTCATTTATTTTTTAAGAAATAATGCAATAATGTAGTGGTAGAACTATCATGAGCTTTTACCTCACCCGAATGAATTTCATCCAAAATAGAATTGGCCAATTGTTTTCCTAATTCCACTCCCCACTGGTCATAACTGAAAATATTCCAAATAACCCCTTGCACAAATATTTTGTGTTCATAAAGAGCAATCAATTCGCCCAAACTTTCCGGAGTTAATTGATTGATTAATATCGTATTGGTTGGTCGATTGCCCGAAAAGATTTTAAACGGCAATAAATAAGCTGCTTTTTCTTCACTTAAGCCTTGTTTGTTAAATTCGGCTATTACCTGCTCAGCAGATTTTCCATTTAATAAAGCTTCAGTTTGAGCAAAAAAGTTCGACATCAATTTATCATGATGGTCTTGATTGCCGTGTAATGGCTTAATAAACCCAATAAAATCAGTAGGAATTAATTTTGTTCCTTGATGAATCAATTGAAAAAAGGCATGTTGCGAATTGGTTCCGGGTTCTCCCCATATCAAGGTTCCGGTTTGATACTGAACAGGGTTGCCACCTCGATCAATACTTTTACCGTTACTTTCCATGATACCTTGTTGTAAATAAGGGGCTAATTTTTGAAGGTATTGTGTGTAAGGAATCAATGCTTCACTTTCGGCACCAAAAAAGTTGTTGTACCAAACACTCAACAAGGCCAAAATTACCGGTAAATTTTGCTCAAATGGCGTGTTTTCAAAATGATTATCCATTTGATTGGCTCCTTTTAACAAGGCATCAAAATGATCAAACCCAACCGCTAAACTAATGGATAATCCAACCGCACTCCACAGCGAAAAACGTCCGCCAACCCAATCCCACATCGGGAAAATATTATCGGGATGAATACCAAAATCGGTTACTCTTTGCACGTTAGTAGAAACGGCTACAAAGTGTTTCGCCACATCTTGTTGAGTAGCCGATTGTAAAAACCAATTACGAATCGTTTCAGAGTTAGAAAGTGTTTCTTGTGTCGTAAACGTCTTTGAAACAATCACAAACAAAGTAGTTTCAGGATTTAATTTCTGAATCACTTCTTGAACGTGATCGCCATCAACATTGGAAACAAAATGTACGGATAAATGGTTTTTATAAAAAGCCAATGATTCTGTAACCATAGCAGGTCCTAAATCTGAACCGCCAATGCCAATGTTTACAATGTCGGTAAATGTTTTTCCGGTAAATCCTTTTCGAACACCTGAAATAACTTCATTGGTAAACACCTTTATTTTATTTTTTACCGCTTGAATCTCGGGCATAACATTGATGCCGTCCACTTTTACAACCGTTTCTGCCGGACATCGCAAAGCCGTATGTAAAACCGCTCTGTTTTCCGTTTGATTAATCGCTGCACCATTAAAATATTGTTGAATAGCGTCCGATAACTCTACTTCATGAGCCAAGTTAATCAAATGCTTCATCGTTTCCTGATTGACAATATTTTTCGAATAATCAACATAAAAATCATTCCATTGAACATGAAATGAAGTAGCTCGATTCGGATCTTGTTCAAATAATTCCTGCATGGTTACAGTTTGCATTTCTTCAAAATGATTTCGAAGGTTTTCCCATGCTTTTGTCTGTGTCGGATTAATATTCTTTAACGCCATTTTATTTAAATTTTTGTTGTGCAATACTGTCTAATTCTTTCTTTAACGGTGCAATGTATTCTAAATACTTTGCTTTGTGTTTTGCATTCATGGGCTCCGTATTCGGAAGTTTTTGTCCTAAAGGATCCACTTGTTCACCATTCTTCCAAAAACGATAACACACATGCGGACCTGTAGCTAAACCAGTACTACCAACTAATCCTATGGTTTGTCCTTGCGTAACTGATTGCCCTTGTCGTACCAATATTTTGGACATATGAAGGTATTGAGTCGAATAAGTTCCGTTGTGCTTTACTTTCACAAAATTACCATTACCTGCGGTATAACCCGTTCGTTCAACCACACCGGAAGCGGTTGTTTTAATCGGTGTTCCATGTGGAGCAGCATAATCGGTTCCTTTGTGAGCTTTCCAAGTCATTTGCACCGGATGAAAACGTTTGGGTGAAAACCGTGAAGAAATACGGAAATAATCCAAAGGAGCTTTTAAAAACATGGTTTTCAATCCTTTTCCTTCTTCGTCGTAGTACTCAAATCGTTTAGCAAGGCTATCTATTTTATAAGGAAAAGCATAAATTCTTTTGCCTTTGTGTTCAAAAAAGGAACTTTCCAAACGATCAACCCCAACATAAACGGTATCGTTGATGAACTTTTCATACATTGTTACCGCAAATTTGTCATCTTTTTGAATTTTAAAGAAGTCAATAGAATACTCGTAAATCTTAGCTAAATTGTTAGCAACGCCAGCTTCTACTCCGTTTTTATTTAAGGTTTCAGACAAAGAACCGGTGATAGCGGTAGCAATCGTACGCTTTTTTATCGTAATGGGTTTTTGCTTATTATAGGCTTTTACAATCGTATCTCTAAAGTCAACAACACTATAGTGAATGTTATCTTTTTGGTAAATAAAAACTTGTAATTGATGCGGAGCTTCTTTTGCTTTTAAAAGTGTAATTGGTTTTCCAACCCGGATATCCCGCATGTTGAAACTGTCTTTAATTTGTTCGGTAACTTCATGTACTTTAAAATTACCAATGTTGTAACTTTCAAGTAATTTGCCAAAGGTGTCACCGGATTTAATGGTGTCTTGCACCACTTGAAAATCATTCAAGGTAAACCCAAATTCAATAACAATCGGGATTTTCTTTTGTTCATCTTTTTCAATTTCTACCTGGTCAACCTTTCTTTCGCATGAAAACAAAAGCAACGAAACACCCAGCAGAAGTACTTTATGTAATTTCAATTTGTTCTTTTTATTCAATTATACACTTTCTTTTTCGCCCCAAACCGCTAATTCTTCTGCTGACCATAATTCAGGGAAAAATATTCTGCGTTGATACTTTGGCAACATATATTTTTTCCAATCACTACCCCCAGTGGCTTCTCCGCTACCATGACCACTTTCAATGTATTTTTTAGCCGCATGATAATGCCCCATTACCCATGTAATATTTACCGTATAATCATAATGCCGCATGGCTGCTATCAATTCCACATTTTGCTGATCTTCTTGTGGTAGCTGTTTGAATTTACGCCATAGATTGATAGTGTTGTATTCTTCCATAAAACGCAAAAACTCCTGCTTATATTTTTTCTCAAAGGCTAAAATTAGATATGATTTTTCGCCGGTTTGATAATCTTTTCCGGCCGCTTGCCAATACAGGTGCTCAAAAGCGTGTTCATAAGGCGTATTTCGGTCAATTGTGGCTCTAAATCGATAATCAATTAAGTTAATCAAATCCGTTGAGGCAAATTCAATCAAGCGGTACTGAGCACTTTGAAAACCGCTGGCAGGGGTTAACGTATTGCGGAATTTCATGTATTGTTCCACTTCCATTCCGTCTTTCATGATGGTAAAAGAAGTGGTCAACATATCAAAATAGCGACTGATACGCATTAATTTATCTGCAAAAACACTTGTCGTTAAGGCGGAAGAATGACAAATTTGTTCAATTTCCCATAATATCATCTTAAACAACAATTCATTCACTTGATGATACATGATAAACACCATTTCATCCGGTAGAGTGGTGCGTTGCGTTTGCAAATTCAACAAAGCATCCGTTTGAATATAATCCCAATACGTAATTGGCTTTGCCCACAAAAGTCCCTCTAAATGTGTTTCCGTTTTTTGGTTTATCGCTTGAAATTTTTCTTCTAATTTTTCAAGTATTTCTTCGTGAGCGGTTGTATTCATTATGGTTTTGCTTTAACGGTAAACGTGTGTTTTAATCCTTTGAATTGTTCCAAATCTGCTTTTAACGAACCCACCATCAAACTTGCTTTGATACGAATGGGTAATTTATTGTCATCGTCTGATATCCAAACAGTTAAGCTTTCTTGTTCTTTAAAAACCCGACCAGCTTGCACATACGGACGAAAAATCATGGTTGGAATGACCCCAAATTTAGTTTTTAAATCTTCACGACCCATAAATTTTAGCTTAAATTTAGTCGTTTCATCATCAAAAAACATATCAATGTCAATCGATTCTCCAACTTTTAGCTTGTCCACCTTTGGGTGGTTTCTCAAATAATAAAAAGTAGATAGAATATCTTGCACATTATTGGGCACTTCAAAAGTTTTCTCGGTTTTACGTTTATAGTCTTTGACTAAAACCGTTTTATTTTGCGGATTAAAAAACCCTTCTTGATTTTTGGTGTAGCCACCTTCATTAATTTTCCGCACAAACTGATACGGATTTCCGGTTTGCTTATCAAAATAACTTTGATAATCGTCTTCTACTTCAAAGAAAAACTTGGTCATGCCGGTAGTGTATCCCCTACCTTTGGCGTGAAATACTTTTTTGTTGTTTCTAACCGCTTCATGAACGCTCAATTCTGCTATACCCGCATTAATCATACCATAATGAATACGAAATTGAAACCATTCACCTACATCAAAAGCATCTTCTTTTGGTGGTTGAACCCCTTGAGAACTAAACCCGGTAGTGATAAAAAACAGCAGTAAAAACAGTAATTTTTTCATACGATATCGTCTTTTTAATAAAAGGCGTTACAATTTCTGTTCCAAATGTACTAAAACTAAAAATGACCTCAAAAAAAGGTTGAATTTTAATGGGATTTTTGAGGGATTTTTAGTTAATGGAAAGTCAATCTTTACTGCTGTAGTATTGGCAGAACTTAGTATTAATTTGAAGAGAACCCTCATTATGACTGGTTCAAAAGTGGAAATAGAAAAAAACCCGAAAAGCAATTTACTTTTCGGGTTTCTCCATGTTTATATTGATAAACTTTAATCAACTTTAGCATAACTTTCTGCACAACCTTCTATACATCCAATTTGACCGGGTGCTGATAAATCATTATCTAAAATCATTTCTGTTTCAGAATAAAGATTAATTTTTTGCTTTTTAGTGTACGTTGTTGCATTCAACCGAGACGTAAAAGTTATAATGCTATCAGATGAAACTTTAAAGGTTCCGTTAGGATAGTTGGGCACTTCAGGAGATACAAATGTACCATCCGCTTTTAATTCAATTATTGGTCCATTATCAATTAAATATGGCCCTGGTGGGTCATAATCCAAATACTCAACATATCGACATTTCCCTAAAATGAGAGTAATATCAAATGGAGTCTGTTTATCATTGCTATCAGAACAATTGAAGAAGACCAAAAAAATTAGACCAAAAAAAGCATACTTTTTACATCTAAATTTCACAAGAAAATATTAAGGATTATTGATTCTTTCTAAACGCAATTGCGGCCCAAATATTGCTCCCGGTGCGACATATTCTAGTACATTATCATTAAGTATAAGAATTTTAAATCGTTCCGGGTTTGATATGCCTGATGGCGTAGTGGTATAATTAAAAGTTAGAATTGAATCATTTGCAATGTTAAATTTTCCACTATATGTTCCAGAAGGTATAAATGTTGTTTCAAAAGTTTTGTTTTGTCTAAATGTAGTTTCAAAACCATTCTCTACTGTATGATAATTCAAACCCGTTTCGGGATCTTCTTCATCATCATAGTAACCCACTAATTTCCAATCTCCAACAATTTTATTCATCATCAAACCATTTGAATTGTCTTCACTATCTGAACAACCTAATGATACAAAAAGTATCAGTACTATTATTTTTTTCATATTTAATTTATTCTGCTATTATTACTTGTTGGTTAAAACCGCCTTCGTTGGTAAATAAATTCACCACATAATTATTACCGCTTATTAAGTTAACATTTTCAATTGTGAATTCATTTGTTTCAAATACATTTCTATATATCTCATTGCCTTGATAGTCAAAAATAGTAATTGAATTATTAACTTTATCTAACTCACTGTTAAAAAACTGAGGTTGTTCCAAATCTTTATAATTGCACGGTGAAGTATTTTCAGGTTTTTGAACTACTACATTAATTAAACCATTTCTAACAGGGTTTGGGGCAATGATAGATTGTATATTATTTTTAAAACAAGGGTTGTTTTTAGGATCCCCAACATCAACATAATTTTCACTTATTAAATACTTTTCACCAGACTGCGTTATTTCATGACAAGTTATCAAATAACTTTTTGAAATATTACCCCAATTAACAATAGCTTGATTTGTTGAACTTGTAAAAATATTTTTTTCACTTGGAAGAGACCCAACAAAATAAGGTTTTATATTTTCACTATTTAATGCAGTTGGTTCACTTTCCTGCTCATGAATTTCCCACATATACTTTACAACTGGATCATCTAAATCTTCATCTTCAGGATCAACAGGAATAATTAAACCCATATCTCCATAATCCTTACTTACCCAATCATAAAGTCCAGCCATCCTGAAAATACCAAAAAGGCATCTCGTTCGAATTGTTTTCGTTTTTATTATACTTCCATTAATTGTTACGCTAACAGTAGAATTAGATGTACTTGGTAGTGTTCTAGTAATATTAACAGAAGAATTTGTTGAAGAACCAATAATTTGCAAACATCCACTTACACTCCAATTATAAGTTGGTGTGCCAATTGGAGCCACAGAAACTCTATAAGTATCTACCCTACCCGAACGACATATTTTTGAAGGCCCAACAACATTTGCGCAATTGTAAGAGCGAATGCTTTGTAATTCAGGAGCTCCAATAATAGTACTAAACATTCTTTCACCTTGACCAGGTGAAAAATGTTGCTTACCTATCCAATATGACATTATATTTTTTTTGTCTGGATTATAATTATTCAAACCATATGGATTGTTTACATTACTGTTTCCGCCCATTGTTGTATAATCAGCTGGTGTATCACAAACTAAATCACCTCTAATATCACATTCAACAGAATTAAAAGGGTTTTCTGCACAACTTGCATTAAAACCATTCGCTGTTGAAGTACATCTGAAAGTATGTCTGAGATTTAAAGCATGACCCACTTCATGCGAAACAGTACAGTCATTTGTGGCGTGAATTCCTTTAATAGTTGCTCGTAGAGTTCCAAAAGTTGCTATACCGCCTAATGATGGATTGTGATTAAAATTTTTTATAAAATAAATATTTAAGCAATTAGGAATGTTTGCTGGACTACTTCCTTGCAAATAATTATTGTAATTTGTACTATTAATGTAGTCAAAAGTACCTACTTGGTTGAAATAAATTCCGTGAGGATTAAATTTAGAACTCATTTCAGACAAAACTTGAGGAATAATGTTTGGATTAATTGCCGCATTCGTACCATTATTATCTCTTACAATTCTAAAACAAACATTTATACAATGTATATCTACATTTGCAGAACTCCTATTAAAATGATATTGGTCGTAAGTTTGATAATTTTCAGTATCAACAAAACCACATTCTTGAGCATTTAATCTAGCTAAACAAATAAACAAATAAACAAATAAACAAATAAACTGTAATAATTCTTCATAAATAAATAAGTTTTTATTGGTTAATTAAATGTAAAAATATTAAATGTTTGTTTAATTAACAAATAATTTCTGTTTAAAATATTAAAAACAAATAAATTTTAATAAATACAAAAGTAAGATTAATTTACTTCAGTTACCAGGATCCATTATTTAGCAAAACAATTTAAAAGCCGAAAAACACTTTTTCATAAACTCCCACATTCCTCTCCTCCTCTCTCCAAAAATAACAAAATCTTTCCTCCTAAACCATATCCAAATGAAATGATTTGTTGTAAAACTAATTGACTCATGACACATTCCCAAACACCCCAAAACACAAAGCCCAACTGTTTCCAATTGGGCTGTATGCTAATTAACTAACCAAAAAACTATAAATTATGAAAATTTATATTACTCTAAGAAGGTAACCACTCCTCCTTTTTGCGTGTGCAAAGATAATTTGTTTGTTGCGGAATATTTATTCGTTTTTTTACTTTAACACAATTTTGATAAAAAACCACTCGTTTGATAGGCTAAAATTTCATTATTCGTAATTTTAAGCTGTTTTTGTTTCTAACTTGTTACTATAATTTGACAAACTTTACACGCTTTCATAAAAAAACCGCTAGGTAATCGTTTCAAAAACAACTACCTAACGGAAATTTTTAATACATTTTAATTTATAATGTTCCTCTTAACGCTTGTTCACGTTCGATACTTTCAAACAACGCTTTAAAATTTCCGGCTCCAAATCCTCTGGCTCCCATCCGTTGAATGATTTCAAAGAATAAGGTTGGTCGGTCTTCCACCGGTTTGGTGAAAATCTGCAACAAATAGCCTTCTTCATCCGCATCAATCATAATGCCCAATTTTTGAAGTTCCTTGATGTCTTCTTTAAACTTCGACATGTGGTCTTTTAAACGTTCCGGAATAGCATCGTAATAGGCTTGTGGTGGTGTACTCAAAAACTCCACACCTCTTTTTCTCATTTCAGCTACCGTAGAAATGATATCATCGGTGGCTACGGCAATGTGCTGCACACCCGGACCTTCATAAAAATCTAAGTATTCTTCAATTTGTGATTTTTTCTTTCCTTCTGCCGGTTCGTTGATGGGGAATTTAATTCTACCGTTTCCATTGCTCATCACTTTACTCATCAAAGCGGAATATTCGGTGGTAATTTGTTTGTCGTCAAACGATAAGAAATTCACAAATCCCATTACATCTTCATACCATTTTACCCACGTATTCATTTCGTTCCAACCTACATTTCCAACCATGTGATCAATATATTTCAAACCAACTGAAGTAGGATTGTAATCCGATTTCATTTCTTTATAACCTGGAAGAAAAGTTCCTTTGTAATTTTTTCGTTCTACAAATAGATGGACGGTTTCGCCATAAGTATAAATTCCGGCACGAACCACTTCGCCATGTTCATCCGATTCAACTGTAGGTTCCATGAAAACTCGGGCTCCTCTTTTGGTGGTTTCTTCAAACGATTTACGTGCGTCTTCTACCCATAGAGCTACAATTTTTACACCATCTCCATGTTTTTTCACGTGTTCGCCAATAGGCGAATCACTTTTTAAAGCCGTGGTTAATACCAATCGGATTTTATCTTGTTTCAACACATACGAAGCCCGGTCTTTCACTCCGGTTTCTAATCCGGCATACGCCAAGGATTGAAATCCAAAAGCGGTTTTATAAAAATGAGCTGCTTGTTTGGCATTCCCAACATAAAACTCTACATAATCCGTTCCCATTAAAGGAAGAAAATCTTGAGCTCCTTCAAATATTTTTTCTAGTCCGTATTCTACTGATTTTATTTCTTGTGACATAATTTTTTAATGTGGCAATTGGTTAATGTGGCAATGTGTCAATTTAGAAAACTGCTGAAATTGCATTTCAATAACCAATTGGGTTAAACTTTTTTTTTAATTTGTCAATTGGTTAATGTGTCGATGTGTCAATTTAGAAAACTGCCAAAATTGCTTTTCAATAACCAATTGGGTTAAACTTTATTTTTTAATTTTTGAAGTTGCAATAATTTTATTTGTAATTTTTATAATGTCAAATAATTCTACTAACAAGTCTTCTGTATCTGGATAACGTTCAAGTTCATTGCATAAAAACAACCAAAATTCGGTTTCATCAGCTTCTTTCATGGCAATTTTAAATTTATGAATGAAATCGGCTTTGCTTTCTGCGTTTTGAGCTTCTTTTATATTTGCTCCTATTGATGTGCCGGACTTAAGCAGTTGATTGGCAACAACAAACCTTTTGTTTTCCTCTAATTTTTCCGTGTATAAAACAATCTTCTTGGCAAACTCAAATGATTTTACAAGAATTAAATTATCCTTGTACTTTTATTTAAATGTTATCATGGCTTATAAAATTAATGTGTCAATTGATTGATATGTTGATGTGTCAATTGACTGATTTGTTTACAATTGTTTTTAAATTATTAATGTCATTTTTTAAATTTAATTTCTACTATATTCATTACTACTACTCCTCATTGACAAATTGACAAATTGCCGAATTGACAAATTATCAAAGCCAAGACTGGTAATACTTCTCATCCGCCACTTTCATTGCTTCATCGGTTACCATCAACGGTTTAAAAGTATCCACCATCACGGCTAATTCTTTCGTTTCTGTTTTTCCGATGCTTCTTTCGTAAGCTCCGGGATGTGGACCATGCGGAATACCGGCCGGATGCAACGAAATATTTCCGGGTTTCACATCGTTTCTGCTCATAAAATCACCATCTACATAATACAACACCTCATCACTGTCAATATTACTGTGATTGTAAGGAGCCGGAATAGAAAGTGGGTGATAATCATACAGTCTCGGAACGAACGAACAAACTACAAACGCATCGGTTTCAAAAGTTTGGTGTACCGGTGGCGGTTGGTGAATTCTTCCGGTTATGGGTTCAAAATCATGAATAGAAAAGGCATACGGATAATTATATCCATCATAACCTACCACATCAAAAGGATGGGAAGCATAAACCATTTCAAAAATTTCATCTCTTTTTTTCACTTTAATAACAAAATCTCCCAGCTCGTCATAGGTTTCCAATTCGGTTGGACGACGCAAATCGCGTTCGCAAAAAGGCGAATGTTCTAACAATTGCCCAAACCAATTACGATACCGCTTTGGCGTGTAAATGGGTCGTCTGGATTCTACAATAAACAAACGGTTATCATCTGTATCAAAATCGATTTTATAGATAATTCCGCGAGGAATCAATAAATAATCACCGTATTTAAAATCAATATTACCTAAAAAAGTGCGGAGTTTTCCGCTTCCTTTATGAATGAAAATCATTTCATCGGAATCGGTGTTTTTATAAAAATAATCTTGGGTTCTGTTTTGAGGAGCGGCCAACGTAATATGACAATCCGAATTGGTCAATACGATTTTACGGCTTTCCAAATAATCTTTTTCTGGAGTTACATCAAAACCGTGCAATTTGTAGGATTGCATGTTATTGGCTTTAACCACATTGGGTGCTACAGAATATTGCTTGCGAATTTCTTTAACTTGAGTTGGTCGATGGATGTGATACATATTAGAATACATTCCGTCAAAACCAACTGTTCCAAACAATTGTTCGTAATAAAGCTCACCGTCGGGCTTTCTGAATTGTGTATGTCGTTTGGGAGGAATACTCCCTAATTGATGATAAAATGGCATTTTTGTGAATTTAAATTAAAAAAATAATAATTGTCATCTTGACCAATTGGCTAATTGACACATTACCCAATTGACACATGAATTCATTCCGGATTGCGTTTCATCAGGAAGTGGAGGTAAGCTAATAATCCGGGCCAAAAAGATACCATAACAACAATTTTTGTTAGAATTGGTTTTTTTTGATGTTGACTCCAACAATTATACCCAGCCCAAACGCTACTAAAAAACCAAGAATGATAAACATATTATGAGAATTTAATAAAATGCTTCACAAATATCGTAAAAAAATGAATACTACACAATTAAAACCAAAAACCAATTCCAAACCATGTGAAATGATCTTTTGTTTCTGGAGACCAACTGTGTTTGATTTCTAGAGGACCTATAACGGTTTCCATTCCGTAACCAAAACCATAACCGGTATACGAAGGTCTTTGCAACCAATTATCATCATCAAAAATATTAGTTCCTATGTTGGAAAAATTAGCAAATGCATTTAGGTGATTTCGTTTAAAAATTTCTACATCCACTTGGAATAGGGCTTTTACATAACTGTTCCCCGCTAAACTAAGGAAATCATAGCCATAAAACGGGCGAAAATTATTCACCGGATAAAATCCATATCCGCCTAAAACAAAATTAAAAAAGGGCACAGATTCTTCGCCAATTGAAAATCCGCCTTCGCTTTGCACCAATAATGTTGTTTTACGTATGATTTTTTTGGCAAACCCAAAATCAGCCTTAAAAATAGAATAACGATTAAATGAATTAGTATAGTCGGTAGAATATAAAAACGATTGGATATCTCCATTAAAATACCAACCTGATTTAGGGAAATATTTGTTGTCAAATGAATCAAACTTCAAGTAACCAAACAAACTGTAATAATCACTTTTTTCAAATAAAGAGGTTGAGTTTTGTAATGTTTCAGATTCTATTTTTAAACGTTTGTGTTCAAATCCGGCTCCCACTAAAAACTTTTGAACAAATAATGTTTGCAGATATATTTGATTGGTAAAATCAATAAAATTAATATTTAATGTACTGATATTATTTTCAGCAAACAAAACGCCATCACTAAAATCTGAAGTAATGTTTCGATTGAACTGATTCAGTCTTGATTTAAAGCCAAAACTCCAGTGAAATCCATTATCGATATAGTAATCTAAATAATACCTAAAATTATCACCAAGCACAAAATCTCCTGAAATAACGTCGTTTTTGAAAAGAATTTTCTTTTGCGTCACGTTCACTAACAAGGCACTTTTATACAACCCATCATAATGCAATCCAAATCGCAACAATGTTTTGTTAGGGTTTTCGGTTAAATTAAGATTCAATCGATCTTCATCATGGTCTTTGTCAAAAGTGTAATTGATACTACCAAAACTTTGTGAAGCGTTCAGGTTTTCTACACCTTGCTTTAACTTACCGTATGTTATTGTATTACCTGGTTTAAATCTTAACTTACCAATAATATAAGAACGAGTATAATTATCTAGTTTTGTGTGGCTTAAACTCTTAATCCCAATACTATCACTTTCGGTTTTTACCTCTTGTAAAGGTTCTTTTGTATAATTTTGACCAAGTTTTTTTAACTCATTCAACACTGCTTTAGCCGCCAATTCTCCCTTGTCAACTATTTCTGAACCTTTATCAAAAGAGATAACCGAATATTCTCCAATATCAGGTTTGATATAAATATTTGTTATCAACTTTTTCTCCTGCATTTTTTGAATCATTTGCAAATTTGAAATTTGCACCAAAATTCGCGTAGCATCTCTCAAAAAAGTTCTGTCTTTTAAATCATCTTGCACATCTACACCAATAATGATATCGGCTCCTAATTTCTTAATTTCTTCTGCCGGAAAATTGTTGACAACTCCTCCATCAATTAAATATTTTCCATCAATAATTATTGGCGAATACAACGATGGGAAAGCTCCACTTGCCATGATAGATTGAGCCAAATAACCACTGTTTAAAATGACTTCTTCTCCAGTTTCAATGTTGGTAGCTACGCACAAAAAAGGTATTGGCAATTGATTAAAATCACGAACATGTCGCACATTATGCGTAAGCCGTGAAATCATGTTATAATTATATAATCCTTTTGATAATGCAGATGGAATCCCTAAACGAAGTTTATTAAATGGTAAAGTCAAGGCATAACGCTCATCGTTTCCTTTTTCGTAAAAATTCTTGGAGGAACGAGGTACAAAATCTTGTATTACCGCATCATAATCTGTATGCGTAAAGATGCTATCCAGTTGTTTAGCGTTATAGCCTGCAGCATATAATCCTCCAACAATGGCTCCCATACTTGTGCCGCCGATGTAATCAATTTTAATTCCGGCTTCTTCAATCACTTTCAACACACCAATATGTGCCAAACCTTTGGCCCCACCACCACTTAAAACTAAACCAATTTTTGGACGATTGGGATTTTCTTCTTGTGCAAAGGTTGTTGAGGATGATAGGAAAAAGGTAATAGGTAATAGGTAATAGGTGATGGGTAATGTGTGAAAGGAAGTCTTGTATAATAAAGACTTTTGATTCCTTTTTTGAAGAATCAAAACGAATATCAAGACACCTAAAATTAAACCCATCAAAAAACCCACATTATTTTATTTAACAATAGTTCTGTAAAATTCGGAAATTTTTTTGGCTTTTGAAGCACCAACCACGTCAGAAATTTCACTTTCGTTGGCTTGAGCTAATCTTTTAACACTTTTGAAATGTTTTAGTAACGTTACCATCGTCTTTTCTCCGATACCGGGAATGGTTTCAAGCGAGGTCTGCAAAGCTGATTTACTCCGTTTGTCACGATGATGGGTAATCCCAAAACGGTGAGCTTCGTTTCGCAATTGCTGAATGATTTTGAGCGTTTCCGATTTTTTATCCAAATACAAAGGCACAGAATCACCTGGATAAAACAATTCTTCCAATCGTTTGGCAATTCCGATAATCGCAATTTTTCCCCGTAATCCTAATTCGTCTAAACTTTTTAATGCAGAAGACAATTGTCCTTTTCCTCCATCAATGATAATCAACTGGGGAAAAGGTTGGTTTTCCTCTAATAAGCGTTTATAACGACGATATACCACTTCTTCCATCGAAGCAAAATCATTCGGCCCTTCAACCGTTTTAATATTGAAATGCCGATAATCTTTTTTGCTGGGTTTGCCATCTTTAAACACCACACAAGCTGCAACCGGATTCGTACCCTGAATATTCGAGTTGTCAAAACATTCAATATGACGTGGCTCTACGGAAAGACGTAAATCTTTTTGCATTTGAGCCATAATCCGATTGGTATGGCGTTCCGGGTCCACAATCTGAATTTGTTTCAATTGCTCTAAACGGTGGTACTTGGCGTTCCGTTGCGAAAGTTCCAAAATTTGCTTTTTGTCGCCCAACTGCGGAACCGTGACTTTTATTTTATCCCCAAAATCCAATTCAAACGGCAAGATCAATTCTTTAGACGTCAAATGAAACCGCTCCCTAAGTTCTACTACAGCCAATTCCAGCAACTCCTCATCGGTTTCGTCTAATTTCTTTTTCATTTCCAACGTATGCGAACGAATAATCGCTCCGTGGGCAATTTGAAGAAAATTAACATACGCCATCGATTCATCCGACACAATTGAAAAAACGTCAATGTTGGATATCTTCGGATTTAGAATAGTGGATTTGGCCTGATAATTCTCTAAAACATCTATTTTTTCTTTGATTTTCTGAGCCTCTTCAAATTCCATGTTTTGAGCATGAAACATCATTTTTTGTTTAAAAGCCTTGATGCTGTCTTTAAAATTTCCTTTTAAAATTTCTCGAATAGCGTCAACCTGATTTTGGTAATTTTCTAAACTTTCCAACCCTTCACATGGGCCTTTACAATTGCCAATGTGGTATTCTAAACACACTTTGTATTTATGATTCCGTATATTTTGTTCACTTAAATCATAATTACACGTTCGCAGCGGATACAATTCTTTAATCATATCCAACAGCGTATTTACCGTTTTAAAATTAGTGTATGGACCAAAATACTCTGAACCGTCTTTTATCATTTTTCGAGTGGGAAAAATGCGGGAAAAAGGTTCTTTTTTAATGCAAATCCACGGATAGGTTTTGTCATCTTTTAAATTGATGTTGTACCTTGGTTGGAGTTTTTTAATCAAATTGTTTTCCAACAACAAGGCATCTTGTTCGGTAGCTACGACAATATGACGAATTTCCACAATTTTCTTCACCAAAACAGCCGTTTTGTGGTTGTCATGGGATTTGGTAAAATAAGACGAAACTCTCTTCTTTAAATTCTTGGCTTTTCCAACATACAATATCTTTCCCTCCTTATCAAAATATTGATACACCCCCGGACCATCGGGTAGCGTTTGAAGTTGGAGTTCTAAGGAAGGTATCTGCATAGTACAAATATAGTAGTAAAAAAAGGTGCGTGCAACTAACATTTATCATATTTCCTCTTTGGCAAACTACCTAGCTTTGCCCAAAATAAACAACCATGAAGTATTGGAAAAAATATAGCCATCAAGAACGTTTAGATAAAGTTGCTGAGGCATTAGCTCAAAACGTAAACTTTGCACAAGACATTTCACTGGGTTTTCCGGCCTCAAAATTGGATGGAAAAGTGTTTTATGACAATGCTCCATTTTTGAAAGAAGCTCCAACACTGCAAACTTTTGTGGCCAACCCCAATCACATTGGTTGTCACACCTTAGGTCAATCCGAAAGTGTATTCAGCGGCACACAACAACTGGAAAAAGAAGTGCTTAATGCCTTAGCTATTGATGTTTTTCAAGCAAAACCCGATGGTTTTGACGGCTACATTTCGCCCGGCGGAACTGAAGCCAACATTCAGGCCTTGTGGATGTACCGCAATTATTTCCTTCACGAACACAAAGCCTCTTTAGAGGAAATTGCGATTGTTGCCGCAGAAGATACACATTATTCCATCCCGAAAGGGGCTAACCTTTTACAAATCGATTGGCTCAAAATTCCGGTTGATTTTTCAACCCGTAAATTGAATAAAAAAGCATTAAAATCGATTCTTTTACAGGCAAAAGAAAACGGTAAAAAATATTGTATTGTAGTGTCAAATATGGGAACCACCATGTTTGGTTCAGTGGACAATCCGTTGGATTATATCGAAACATTAAACGCCCTTCAACTGCCCTTTAAATTGCACATTGATGGGGCGTATGGCGGTTTTGTATATCCGTTTAGCAACCAACAGTCAACGATTAATTTCAGTAATCCTGATATTAGTTCGATTACCATTGATGCCCACAAAATGTTACAAGCACCGTATGGAACCGGCATTTTTATTTGCCGAAAAAACCTCATCCATCAGGTGCTCACCAAAGAAGCAGAATATGTGGAGGGCATGGATGTTACCCTTTGCGGAAGCCGTTCCGGTGCCAATGCCATTGCAGTTTGGATGATTTTGTCAACTTACGGTCCACACGGTTGGTTCGAAAAAGTAAGCACCCTGCAATTACGAACCGATTTCTTGTGTCGTGAATTAGACCAATTGAACATTCGCTACTTTCGAGAACCGTTTATGAATATTGTAACGATAGAAGCAAAATACATTTCCAATGAAATCGCTCATCGTTTTCGATTGGTGCCGCAATCACATTTGAATGATAACAAGTGGTATAAAATTGTAGTGATGAATCACGTGGAACCCGAACATTTAATTACTTTTATAGCCGAATTGAATGCTTCGGTATATGCATAAAAAAGAACTTCGGTTAAAATATAAAGCCTTTCGTGTCGCTCTTTCTGAAGAAGAAAGAGAAGAAAAAAGTTTAGTCATTGCCAACCAATTGCTTCGGTTGAACATTTGGGATAAAACCTATTACCATCTTTTTCTTTCTATTGCCGAACAAAAAGAAATTGATACCGAATTCATCTTGCAAATTCTAGCCGGAAAAGACAAAGAAATAGTAATTGCCAAAAGTGATTTCACTACCGGAATTATGACCCATTTCCTATTAACCGACAACACCAAAATCAAAAAAAACAAATACAATATTCCGGAACCTATTAACGGTTTGGAAGTGCCTGCTGCAAAAATAGAAGTGGTGTTTATTCCGCTATTGGCGATTGATGAAAAAGGCCATCGAGTGGGCTACGGAAAAGGGTTTTATGATCGGTTTTTAAAGGAATGTTCTCCAGAAACCATCAAAATTGGATTGTCCTTTTTTGAACCGGAAGAAAAAATTGAAGACGTTTTTGAGTCCGATATACGATTGAATTATTGCGTTACACCAAATGAAATCTATTCGTTTGATTAAGCAGTAACTTCCTCTGTAGATTCTTCTTTTTTATCTGTACCAAAAGCTTTTTTGTTGAATACAATCAAAATACCGACTCCGGTAGAAATAGCCATATCAGCAATGTTAAAAATGGCATTAAAAAAAGTAAAGTATTTTCCACCTACAATAGGAAGCCACTCGGGTAAATTCCCTTTCCAAATAGGGAAATACAACATATCTACCACTTTACCATGAAACCAAGTACCATAGGGATTTTCTGAAAACAATGTTGAAGCTGAATGGTAACTATCGTTAAAAAGTACGCCATAAAAAACACTGTCAATAATATTACCAAATGCTCCGGCTAAAATAAGGGCAATTGACACAATCAAATAGGAAGAACTATGTTTGCGAACACTATCCCATAACCAATAACCTATACCAAAAACGGCTACTATACGGAATAAAGTCAAAAACAACTTTCCATAGTCTCCAGGAATTTTGGTGCCCCAAGCCATGCCTTCATTTTCAATAAAATGAATACGAAACCATTCAAAAACCTTGATTTCTTCTCCTAAAACAAAATTAGTTTTGATATAGAGTTTAGATACCTGATCTACTAATAAAACAAGAAAAACAAGTAAATAAGCTTTCTTTAAAGTCATTTTTTGGGATTTAAAGGTGCAAAAATAACAATATTATCAAACATTAGTGAAATTATACCAAGAAGTGTAAAAAGTTTAAATAATTTTTAGCATTTCAACGCAACTTTACACTGATTTTTGCATCTTACTATCAAAAATGTTAATACATTTGTTTAACCTAATACCTTACCAATGAAAACATTAAAATCCTTTTGGATAATTACAATTTCTCTTTTTATGTTCACCGCCTGTAACGATGAAGAAGGTAACAACGAAACCGCAAAATTTGCCGTACCGATTGTTAAAACCCTATCAGAAATTAGAAATTCCATTAGCATTGAATCGGCTCAACCGACACAATCTGACGGAAAAATTTATGTGACGCAAAGTCTTTTATTTTATGTAGCTCAAGAATCCGGAATTCATGTTTTCGATAATTCCAATCCGCAAAATCCGCAAAACATGATTTTCATTAATTTGGAAGGAGTGCACGATATCGCTATCAAAGGAAACTACTTATATGCGGACAATTTTGTTGATTTAGTGGTGTTCGATATCTCAGACCTCAACAATATTACCTTAGTGAGAACCGTAGAAAATGTATTGGAGTTTTATCCTGCTTATCCCGAAGAAGCTGAATATTATGCGTATGAGGATTACCCAGGTGTAAATGAAATCATGGTGGGTTTTCGAATTGAAGTACGTCAAAAACCAAATCATGATGAAATGATATTAGCCAACGATGCGTTTAGTGGTTTAGAAAGCTCAAGTGGTGGTGCAATTGGAACAGGTGGCTCATTTGCTAAATTCCAAATTAACAACAATGCTCTTTATACGGTTGAAAATTTTGAATTGAATGTATTTAATATTTCAAATCCAACGCAAACTTTTTTTGATAAATCCATTTACATGACCGAGTGGTTAGGTGGCGGAGTGTTTGAAACCCTTTTCAAACAAAAAGAATTTTTATTCATCGGTTCTACCAACGGAATGTATATTGTAAACGCTTTTGATGAATTTAACCCTTTCTTTGTTTCCGGTTTTTCACATGCAACTGCCTGTGACCCGGTGGTTGTGCATGCCAATACCGCATATATTACCGTTCGTGGTGGTTCTACTTGTGGAGCTATTGAAGACCAAGTCAACGTTATCGACATCACTAACATTGAAAATCCAACCCTAATTTCAACCTATTTGTTAAGTCAGCCTTATGGTTTAGGTATTCGAAATAATGTGTTGTACGTATGTGCAGATGGAAACTTAAATGTTTTTGACGCTACCAATTCTGCCGAGTTAGTGCTTCAAAACACCTATAACGACCAAGTAAAAGATGTGATTGCTTTAGACACACACTTAATTGCCGTTGGAACTAATAAAATTGTACAATACAATTATGGTGCTAATCATACCTTAGAAGTAATTAGTACTGTAAATTTCTAAATTGAACTATATATAAATAAAAAAGAGAGGACTTCAACATCCTCTCTTTTTATTTTCTAATTTTAAATCTGCTCCCTTAGTACCTCAGCACCTTAGAGCCTTAGTACCTTAGAAAAACGCACCTTATCGCTGCATATTTTTCGCCTCAATACTCATCGTAGCATGCGGCACTAATTTTAAGCGTTCTTTTGAGATTAATTTACCCGTTACTTTACAAACACCATAGGTTTTGTTTTCTACTCTAAAAAGAGCGTTTCTTAAATCGCGGATAAACTTTTCCTGGCTAATAGCCAATTGAGAATTTGCTTCTTTGCTCATGGTTTCTGAA